>NZ_MAQZ01000093.1:0-36774 GCF_001756285.1 Frankia sp. CgMI4 | reverse complement strand
CGGTTCGGGTGATTGTCGTGGTGGTGTCCCGGGCGGGGCGCGACTCGCGGTCGTCCGTCTCCCCCGGGCGGGCCAGCCGAACCGGATGCCCGGTCATCAGGCTCGTCGGCGTCTCGGTCGGATGCGTTAACGTCATGATCTCTTGATCCCCCTGATGATCGTGCTGTCCGGAATCTGGTATTCCCCAGACTCCGGACTGCGATGTCGGATGTGTGGCTAGTGGTCTTTGGTGCCGTCTGACTACGAACCGTGCTTACGAAGTCGCATTGTGGCAGCGATGGGGGTGGTCCTCCGGTCCGGGGCGGTGAAGGACCACGTTGTATTCCGCATTCTGTTACGCAGAGTTAATAAAAATGTCGACCTGAYCGACTCGGCCCGGGTGCGGGCGCGCTCGACCGGACTGCCGCGGTCCCCGCTCCGTCTGGTCCCTCGAACAGGCGTTGACCAGCGCGTCCTTGAAGGGGTCAATGGACGGTGAGGCGCGAGACGAGAAAACGCACAAGCACGCTCGCCCGGGATCCCGCCGATCCGAGCTCGGAGTCGACTACAGTGAGTTGTCGACCTACGCGTCGCACGGTGACCGCCGCCTCGACCTCCGTGTCGAGGGGGAGGGAGACGAACGGTGCAACGGCAGCCGGTGCGCCGAACCGTGGCGGTCGCCGGCCCAGGGCTGGGCACAGAGAGCAGCAGGGGATCGAGGAGACCGGATGCCGAGGGTTTCTCCCGTGCCTCGGGTGGGCGCGCGGGCCAGTCGCCAGGCGTGTCCAGAGGAAGGCTGGCGGCGCGCACGCTACCGCTCGTCCCGCGCGCGGCGGCGGTGAGGGAGATCTTCGAAGGCGAGAGCCGTTGASCCCCGGCTTAGTACGGGAACGGGGAGCGTGGCCGGGACAGCGGCTGGACGGCCTGGGCGGCGGGAGGGAGCCGTTCCGGCAGGGGCGGCACGGGATCACAAAGGATCATGGTCGTCCCCGCGGGATCGTACTGCGACGTCGAGGTTTCCCCGGGTACTGGTTCTGTCTAGCAGGATCAGTCGATTATCTGAAGGTATGGGGGTGCTGGTGACGCCTGTCACGCCGATCGGCCGCCGGCACCTGTTCGGCGGACGAGCTCGTCACGACCGTCACGACCGTCACGACCGTCACGACCGTCACGTCCTCAGGCCCATGGCGACGGGACCGAGGACGTCCAGGTGGCCCGGCACGGGCCGACCTGGACGTCAGGATCGGGCGAGGTGAACCAGGATCAGACGAGGTCGAACCGGTCGAGGTTCATCACCTTGACCCACGCCGCGACAAAGTCGTGCACGAACTTCTCCCGCGCGTCGTCGCTCGCGTAGACCTCCGCGAGCGCGCGCAGTTCGGAGTTTGAACCGAAGACGAGGTCGGCGCGGCTGCCGGTCCACCTGACCTTGCCCGTGGCGGCATCGCGGCCCTCGAAGGTGTTCGCGTCCTCGGACGTCGTCTTCCACGTCGTGCCCAGCTCGAGCAGGTTGACGAAGAAGTCGTTCGTCAGCGACCCGGGGGTCGCGGTGAAGRCGCCGAGCGGCGACTGCTGGTAGTTGGCGCCCAGGACCCGCAGACCACCGACGAGGACCGTCAGCTCGGGGGCGCTCAGGGTCAGCTGGTTCGCCCGGTCGAGCAGAAGGTACTCAGCCGGCAGGCGGTGGCCCTTCCCCAGGTAGTTGCGGAACCCGTCCGCCGTCGGCTCGAGCACCGCGAACGACTCCACGTCGGTCTGCTCCTGCGACGCGTCGGTACGTCCCGGTGCGAAGGGGACCTCGACGTCGAAGCCGGCGTTCGCGGCGGCCTGCTCGACGGCAACACCACCGGCGAGCACGATCAGGTCGGCGAGTGAGACCTGCTTGCCGCCGGTCTGGGCGGCGTTGAAGACCTCCTGGATTCTCGTCAGCGTGCGCAGGACCGCCGCCAGCTGGTCGGGTTCGTTGACCTCCCAACCGCGCTGTGGTTCGAGGCGGATGCGCGCACCGTTGGCGCCGCCGCGCTTGTCACCACCGCGGAACGTCGAGGCCGACGCCCACGCGGTGGAGACCAGCTGGGAGACCGACAGGCCCGAGGCAAGGATCTGACCCTTGAGAGTGGCGACGTCCGCGGCGTCGATGAGCTCGTGGGCCACCGCCGGGAGCGGGTCCTGCCACAGCAGCGTCTCGGTCGGGACCTCCGGGCCGAGGTAGCGCGCGACCGGCCCCAGGTCACGATGCGTCAGCTTGAACCACGCCCGGGCGAACGCGTCCGCGAACGCGCTCGGATTCTCCAGGAAGCGCCGCGAGATGGGCTCGTAGATCGGGTCGAACCGGAGGGCGAGGTCCGTCGTCAGCATCGTGGGGGCGTGGCTTTTCGCTGCGTCGTGGGCGTCGGGGACGGTGCCGGCACCGGCACCGTCCTTCGGCTTCCACTGGTTCGCACCGGCGGGGCTCTTCGTCAGCTCCCACTCGTAGCTGAACAGGATCTCGAAGAAGCTGTTGTCCCAGCTCACCGGGGTGTTCGTCCACGCACCCTCAAGCCCGCTGGTGATCGTGTCCCCACCCCTGCCGGTGCCGAAGGTGCTCGTCCAGCCGAAGCCCTGCTCCTCGATGGGGGCGCCCTCGGGCTCCGGGCCGACGTGCTCGTCCGGGTTGGCCGCGCCGTGGGTCTTGCCGAAGGTGTGGCCGCCGGCGATCAGGGCGACCGTCTCCTCGTCGTTCATCGCCATCCGGCGGAACGTCTCGCGGATGTCGCGCGCCGCGGCGATCGGGTCCGGGTTGCCGTTCGGGCCCTCCGGGTTGACGTAGATGAGACCCATCTGGACGGCGGCGAGGGGATTCTCGAGCTCCCGGTCGCCGGTGTAGCGCTCGTCGTCGAGCCAGGTGGTCTCGGGGCCCCAGTAGACGTCCTCGTCAGGCTCCCAGACGTCCACCCGACCGCCGGCGAAGCCGAAGGTCTCGAAGCCCATCGACTCCAGGGCGACGTTGCCGGCGAGGATCATCAGATCGGCCCATGAGATCTTCTGACCGTACTTCTTCTTGACCGGCCACAGCAGGCGGCGAKCCTTGTCGAGGTTCGCGTTGTCCGGCCAGCTGTTGAGGGGAGCGAAACGCAGCTGGCCGGCACCCGCACCACCGCGACCGTCGCTGATGCGGTAGGTGCCCGCGCTGTGCCACGCCATCCGGATGATGAACGGGCCGTAGTGACCGTAGTCGGCCGGCCACCAGGCCTGCGAGGTAGTCAGCACCGCCGCGATGTCCTGCTTCACGGCGGCGAGGTCGAGGGTCCGGAAGGCCTCGGCATAGGTGAACTCCCCGCCGAGGGGGTTGGCCACGGCGGGGTTCTTGGCGAGGATCTTCAGGTTGAGCCGGTTCGGCCACCAGCCGCGGTTTCCGCCGCCCTGGGTGGGGTGCGGGGCGCGCCTGTGCGCGACCGGGCAGYCACCGCCGTTCTCCGCGTTCGTGTTGTACACGACTGCGTCATGGTTCTCGGACATGGGACCCTCCGGGCATAGACGGATCAGGAGCGATCAGGAACGCGTGCGGTGGAACAGCCGGGGCGCCGGCCCCAGTAGATGGCCGCGGCCGTCGTTGATGGCCTCGTTGACGGCCTCGTCGATCGAGAAGCCGCGCAGGGATGACTCCACTGTCATAACTGTCACACTGTCACGGTCGGCGACTCGGAAGRGAAATCGAAAAATTCCGCAACTTTGATAGCCTCAATCTATGGCTAGTCCGCACCCGACCCTGGCCCAGCTGCGCGCCCTCGTCGGAGTGGCCGATCACCGGCACTTCGGCCGCGCCGCGGCGGCCCTGCACGTCAGCCAGCCGACGCTGTCCAGCGCGGTGGCGGCGCTTGAGCGCACCCTGGGCGTCCAGCTCGTGGAACGCACCACCCGCAGCGTCCTGCTCACCGGGCTCGGGGAGGAGATCGTCCGGCGGGCCCGGGGGGTACTGGGTGCCGTCGACGACATCGGTGAACTGGCCATCCGGGCCCGGGAACCCCTGGTCGGTGACATCCGTCTTGGGGTCATCCCCACGGTGGCCCCCTACCTGCTCCCACAGCTGCTGCCGACGCTGCGGGAACGGTGGCCGCAGGCGCGGCTGCGGCTGCGGGAGTCTCAGACGGCCACCCTGCTGGCGGAGCTGCGCGGCGGTGCGCTCGATCTCGCGTTGCTCGCTCTGCCCACCGATGAGCCGGGGACAGCCGAGATCCCGCTGTACGACGAGGACTTTGTCCTCGTCACCCCCGCGGAGCACCCGCTGGCGGGTGGCGTTGCCGTGCCGGTCGCAGCCATCGGCGGGCAGGACCTGCTCCTGCTGGAGGACGGGCACTGCTTCCGGGCCCAGGCACTCGAGGTCTGCCGGGAGGCAGGGGCACGGGAGCGTTCCACCCTGCGTGCGGCGAGCCTGTCGACGATCGTCCAGATGGTCGCCGGTGGCCTGGGGCTGACCCTCGTCCCCGCCGCCGCTGTCGGAGTCGAGGTCGGCGAGGGGCGGGGCCTGGCCGTCGCCACGTTCCGCCGGCCCGCGCCGCACCGGCGCGTCGGCCTGGCCTACCGCTTGACCTCGGCCCGCGTGACGGACTGGAACCTGCTCGCCGCCGAGGTGCGGGCCGCCCTGCCGGGGACGGGTCTCGCCCTCGCCCCGGTGCCGGCCGCGGCGGTCTGACGCGCGCCCTCGGCGGGCTCCGGGGAACGCGGCAGGCCGGCCGCGAGCGCACGCCACTGTGCCACTGGCAGCGGATCCGTCTCGGCGGATTGCCGGCTGACAGCCGCGAGGATGTCATGCCATTCCTGCAGCGTGGTCACGATCGCGGGCTGGTCGCCGAGGTGCTCGAGGAGCCCCTGGGAGTGCGTTCAGCCGCGCGACCAGCCGGGGCAGGGCGGGATGCCGCGATGCCCGCACCGTCGCCCGGCTGTGGTTTCGTGCGGGCGGAGCTGGGCAGAAGGACTTTGGGCTCATTGTCCGTCAGCGGACAGGGCCAGGGTCCCGCCGGCTCGTCTTGATGAGGAAAACTGATTCGAGGGGATGGCGGGACCGCCGTGCTTCGCGGCCTCCACACCTGCCCGGGTGCTGTGTGCCCAGGCGGTGGCCGTCCCGGAGAGGTCGCGCCGGTTGTTCACCGTTCCGGCGGTTGCGGAACAACCCCGAAGCAGTGGTCAGTGTTTCCCGCCGCGGCCGATTTACCCGCCGACGACCAGGGAGACGGCGATGGAAGTGTTTGACCGATAACAGCTGATTGTGTGGTCGAATCGAATGATGTCGAAATGATATTGACGAGTGGAGGAACATCATGGCATTTCCGGTGCGAAGCAGCCAACGTCCGGCCCCGGTGATCAGGTGGGATCCGTTCCGGGAGATCGAGGACGCCTGGACCCGGATGGGAAGCCTGCTCGATGAGGTCGTCGGTGGCGCGGAAGGCCGACCGGTGGGACTGCTGGCCGCCGCCGTCATCCCGGTCGACATCGAGGAGACCGACGATGCCTACATCGTCGAACTCGAGCTCCCCGGGGTGCGCGGCCGCGATGTCTCGATCGACCTGCAGGATAACGAGCTTCGGGTCACCGGTGAGATCAAGGAGCGGGAACGGAAGGGCGTGCTACGCCGTCAGACCCGCCGGGTGGGCAGGTTTGAACATCGCATCGTGCTGCCGGGCGAGGTGGACCCGGAGTCRGTCAGTGCGTCGCTGGACGACGGGGTGCTGACGATCCGGCTCGCCAAGTCCAGGAAGAGTCAGCCCAGGCACATCGAGGTCACCGGCGGCAGTGGCGGCGGCAGCTGACCCGGCGGCGGGGCCGCTGCCCGCGTGTCCGCTATCCCCGGCGGAGGCCGTGCCCGCCTGGCCGCGGCGCCGTGGTGAATCYTGAATCCTGAATCCTCCATAAAACTACACCGGACAACCGGGTGTGGGCAGTTAGGATACTTACAACTACACAATCCCTACCAGAATGGTAGATTATTAAAATTCCCTCTGGACTCGCAACGGAATGGTCGTTAATGTTGCATCCGTTGTCTACGGAGGAGGGAAATGATCAACATCATTGGTGCGGGCTTCGGGCGCACCGGAACGCTTTCGCTCAAGTTGGCCCTCGAACAGCTCGGTTACGGCCCTTGTCATCACATGGACGAGGTCCTCGCGCACCGAGAGACCATTGCCGCATGGACGAGTGCCGCTGAAGGCGCTCCTGTGGACTGGGACTCGCTGTACGGCCAGYACAGATCGACAGTCGATTGGCCGGGAGCCCGGTTCTGGCGGGAGCTTGCGGACCACTACCCGTCGGCTCGAGTGATTCTTACGGTTCGCGACCCGGAAAAGTGGTATGACAGTGCGCGGAGCACACTGTTCCAGGCGATATCGAACCGACCGGCGCGAATGAGCGCGGAAGCCATGCGCGTGATCACCATGATGAATCTGGTGGTGTGGGACGGTGTCTTCAAGGGGCGTTTCGCAGACAAGGACCACGCCCTACAGGTCTTCGCGGAGCACAATGCCGCGGTGCAACGCGAGATCTCAGCCGACCGTCTGTTGGTATTCGACGTCGCCCAGGGGTGGGGGCCCCTGTGCGACTTCCTCGGTGTGCCGGTTCCGGGGGAACAGTTYCCCCGACTGAACAATCGAGAAGCCTACGCGGCGAAACACCGTGAACGTGTCGTCGCGGCCATGAGCGCGAGTGGTGTCCAGCCGTGAACCCGCCCAGCTCGGTGGCTGAGGCGGGGATTCCCGGCCCGGCGCGGTCCCGGGCACGTGCGCATCCCACGGCACCCGGAGCCGGCCGCCGGCGTGGAGGATCAGGAGCGGCGGGCGCGTAGCACCCGAGTGAGGACGTCCGGTCGCAGCAGGGCCGACGGCGGTTCGACCAGATTGATGATTCGCATGAACACCCGGGCCACCACCGGGTCGGTATGCGCGGCGGCGTGCACGTGGGGCAGATAGGCGTTGACCAGCCTGATCCGCGGGGTGCGCCGCCCCTGCACCTGTGGGTATCCTAGATCATTTCCGGTGGCCAGAGCCCAGGCCAAGTCGGCGGGAACGGCCGCGGCGGTGAAGAACCGCCGGGGCAGATCGGCGTCGGTGCGGGCGGCGGGTGGGCCGAGCGCGTCCGGCGTGTCCCGCAGGGCGTCCCGCAGCGCCAGCGCCTGCTGGGCCGCGACCGTCATCCCCTGGGCGTACAGCGGGTTGAGGCTGCACACCGCGTCCCCGAGGGCGACGAAGCCGGCGCTGGGCTCGCGCAGGCGTGCGTACGGGCGTCGCACCGATCCGCGAAAGCGGTAGGGGGTCGGATCCCCGAGCGGCTCGGCGTCGGCGATGAGCCGGGCGATGTCGGGAGYGGGCAGGGTTGCCGCGAAGCGGGCGAACCCGTCCGGGTCGGTGGGCGGATGCTCGCCGAGCATGCCGGCCAGGGTGACGATCCACCGATCGTCCTCCTGCGCGACGGCGCCACCGCCGCGCAGCCCGGGGATCGTCGAGATGATAACCGCACGTTGGCCGTCGAGGTCGCTCGCGCGTCGCCGGTAGACGCGGGATGCGTAGCCGAGGTCGACGTCGACCTGCTCGCGCACGGGCACGGGCAGCCCGTGCGCGGCGAGCCAGTCCGCTGCCCGGGAGCCGCGGCCGGTCGCGTCGACGACCAGCTCCGCCTCGATGACCTCGCCGCCGTCGAGGTGCGCATCCGCAGGGCGTACCCCGCCGGGCCAGGTGCTGCTGTCGGGCCGGGTGCCGTTGGCTTGGGTGCCGTTGACTCGGGCGTCGTCCGGCCGCGGGCCACTGTCGAGGCGTTCGACCCGGACCCCGACGATCCGGCCGGGTTCGTCCGGACCGCCCGGGCCGGGCCGGCCCACCAGCCCAACGGCGCGCACCCRCTGCAGCAGGCGGACCTGGGAACGGGCGAGTACGGCCTCCCGCAGCACGCTCTCCAGCAGCGGCCGGCTCGCCAGCAGGGAGGTGAGCCCGGTGTCGGTGGGGTACAATCGCCGCCCGCGGACGTACCACCGGGTCTCGACGAGCATGTGGGCGCGAGGCGCGCCGTGGCCGGTCACGGTGTCGGTGAACCCGGGGAACAGCTCCTCCAGGCACAACCGGCCTCGTTCGGTGAGGGCGTGCAGATGGGATCCCTGCGCGACGCCGCGGCGAGTACCCTCGGTGGTGAGGTCGTCTCGTTCGATGATCGTCACCCGGTCGAAGAACTCGGCCGTCACCCGGGCCGCGAGGAGCCCGGCCATCCCGGCGCCGAGGACGACGGCGTGCCCCCGGCTGCCGCGGGGCGGCCGGGAGTCCGTCAGGGCCGCGGAAGTTGACGTTCGGCTTGTCCTGGCGGCTGTCGCTGAGCGGCTCCAGGCAGCTCCAGCTTCTCGACCCGCGTCAGCAGCGTGCGCAGCAGGTGTCACATGAACTCCCTCTTGCCCGGTCTCTCGCGCGGTGCATGGAGCAGGTGCCTGGAGCAGGTTCATGGAGCCAGAGCAGCCATGAGGTATTGGCGGCCCGCCGGATCGACTCGTGGGTTAATCTTCCCGGAATCCTGGGCGAGAACATCATAAAAATCCAAGGACTTCGTCGTGGGCGCCATAGCCTGTTCCCATCGATCGATGGGATGACGTAATGACTGGCCGTTGATATTGTCGAACCAACTGTGGTGAAATAGAAACGAGTCCGCACAGGTCGACGGGACCGGGCCAGGGGAGATTCCAGCATGGCGACCTCCGACACCATCGAGAACGCGCACAGCTTTGACGTATTCCAGCACTATGAGCGGCTGCAGTGGAAGCTGGTCGACCTGCCGCTGGACGAGATCCGCAGGGATCTTGTCCAGCCCGAGTATATTGCGCTGGTCAAGGGTGCGGTCATGGGTGAGGCCACCTCCRTCGCGGCGGTGCACGGCTTTCTCAACGAGTTCACCGACGATTACGACTGCTCTGCCTTCGTGAACATCTGGGGCTACCAGGAGCTCCAGCACCACTACGCCTTCCGGGCGTGRCTGCAGGCGGTGGACGCCCAGATMGACCAGCGCCGGATCGAGGCGTTGCGCGAGCCCTACGTGCCGGRCACCACGCCGAGCGCCACTTTGATCACCAACGTCATCTCGGAGATGACGGTGAACACGGTCTACYGGACGATGTCGGAGTGGGTGCGCGAGCCGGTGCTGGCGGACCTCATGCTGCGCGCCAGCCGGGACGAGGCCGGTCATGCCCGGGAGTTCATGTACTTCGCGAAGCKCCGGCTGGAGCGGAATCCGCACGAGCTCGTGTCCGTGTTGGAGACGTTCCACTTCTACATGTCGAACAACCGGATCAAGCATCCGGTGGGGGAGTTCAAGCACCGCCTGCTCGAGGATCTTCAGGGCCACGAGACCATTGACACCGCGTTCGAGGTGTTCTTGCGGGTTTCCGAGCCGGATACGCTGGAACAGCTCCAAGTGAAGATCCGCAAGGCGCTCGGCAGCGTTCTCGGCCGGGAGTTCAACCGGAACTCCGACATCCGGCAGGCGTTGGTGGAGGCGATGCCCTGACCGCTTCGGCGATCGAGTTCGTCAGTACCGGGCCTGACGGTGCCGGGTTTGCCGGTACCGGGCCTGTCACGAACGGATCCGGTAGTTTCCCGTGCGGCCATCCACGCGGACGCGTCCCAGCCGGGACGCGTCCGCGTGATCGTGCGCGTGATCGTGTGGCGGCCGAGTCGTGGGGAGCTGAGCACGGTCCAGGGATCGCGGACCGCGCTCAGCTCCCGCAAATTCACCGGCCGCCGGTTCGTGGGACGGCCACTGCTGCTGCGCTGGTCCTGGCAGGGACCTACGGGGTGTCCAGGGTCGTCGACCGGCAGGCGTCGACGAAGCGAACCAGTTCGTCGACCTTGTCGGTGCGGACGTCGACCGCCCGGTTGACCACTCGGATGAGGTGCGGGTAGGCGTCGGTGTGATCGTAGCGGGCAGTCTCGGCGATCCGCAGGGCCCAGCGCCAGTAACCCCGGATCGTGTCGGCCAGTGGCATCCGGAAGTGCGCGATAACCTCCCGGATCGGCTCGATGACGGCGTCGCCGTGGCGGCGCAGGTACCGTTCCACGATGTCGGCCATGAAGGTGAAGTGCCGGGCCTCGTCCTTGGCGAGCCGGTTCAGCAGATCGGCCAACACCGGATCGCCGACGACCGCCCGCAGCTGCTGGTAGTACAGCTGGGTCGCCTTCTCCTGGACCAGGGCGTAGGCGAACAGCGAGACCGCGTGGTCGTGCGGCAGTTCGAAGTGCTTGCGCCCCTCGGTCGCCAGTTCCCGCCGCAGCTCGTCGGGATCGGCGATGCCGGCGGCGACCTGGTAGCGGAACAGTGCCCGGGCGTGGCTGTCCTCCTCCTGCGCCCAACGCACGGTGAAGTGGTAAAGCTCCCGGTTGTGCACGAAGGTCTCGACGTCGACGTCGGGGTTCAGCGGGAAGGCCCGCTCGTACACGCCGAAGTAGCCGGGCAGGTGGTCCTCGATCAACGTGATGAACCGGACCGCGGAGCGCTGTCCCTCGGTGAGCCGACCGGCGTCGGCGTTCTCCCAGGCGAACGTCGATTCGACGTCGAAGCGGCGGGTGGTGGAACCCGCCTGGTGGAAGGCGATGACGGCCGCCTCGACCTCGGCGGGAGGAAGCAGCGGCGCCAGGGCCGGGCGTGCGGGGGCTCGCGGTGGTTCGACGCCGCGGGCCTGGCCGAACGCCGGCCGGAGAATGTCGGATGCCGTCATGATGTGGATCCCGTTCCTCGCTCGGCGGCGGTCAGCGTGCCTTGCGGCACACCAGCGCGTAGTGCTTGGTGGTGTAGCCCCAGCCGGCGTTCGCGACCTCCAGATAGCGGCGCAGCGTCGCGGCCGTTCCCGGGCGGATCGCGTCGATCCGCTCCGCGGCCGCGTCGACGTTCACCAGCCAGTCGTCGATGGTGCGCCGGTAGTCGTCGGTGAGATCGTCGAGGCTCGCCAGGGAGAAACCGGCGTCCTCGGCGCCGGCGACGAGGTCGGACAGCGGCCGCATGTCCCCCCAGCCGAAGATCGATGCGCGGACGAACTYGGTCCCTTCCCGATGGTCGAACGCCGCCCGGGTGGCCGCGTTGCGAAAGCAGCTTTCCGACACGTACAGCCGTCCGTCGCGGCGCAGCAGCGCCCGGGCCCGCCGGAACACGACATCGAGGTCGGGCATGTGCACGATCGAGCCGAGCATCGTCACCGCGTCGAAACTCCCCGAGGGCAGCTCGACCGTCTCGAAGTGGCCCTGGATCGTGGTGACGCGGTCGCTCACGCCGAGCTCGGCGGCTCGCTGCGCGATGTAGGCGTGCTGTCGCCCTGCGGGGGAGACCCCGACGACCTCGGCTTCGTACTCGACCGCCATGAACAGCGTCAGCGAGCCCCAACCGCATCCGATGTCGAGGACGCGACCACCGCGGCGCAGGCCGAGCCGATCGGCGACGAAGTGGAGCTTGGCGATCTGCGCCTGCTCGAGGGTGTCGTGCTCCGTGCGGTAGAGACCCGAGCTGTACTTGCGCAGGGGATCGAGGAACAGGCCGAAGACCTCGGGCGGCAGGTCGTAGTGCTGATTGGTGTCGCTCGTCGTGGGTTCGGTGCTCGTCGTGGGTTCGGTGCTCGTCGTGGGTTCGGTGGCGAGGCCCGCCGCCGCCTCCGGCGCGGTGGTGACGGGCGAGCTCATGCGGCCTGCACCTGCAGCGCAGCCTGGACGACGTCGGCGACCTCGGCGACGGTGACCGCCGAGAAGACGTCATCGTCCTCGAGCTCGACGTCGTACTCGCGTTCCACCCGGGCGATCATCCGGAGCACCTTCACCGAGTCCRCACCCTCCACGGAGCGCAGATCGGCGTCCGCAGCCAGGTCCTCGATCGGGATGCCGAGCTCACGAGCGACGATGGCGGTGACGGTGGTGACGATCTCCGTATACGACACGGACATTCAGTGCTCCTCTGAGGTGGGGAGGCCGGCGGCGGTGGACCCGGTGGCCGGTGGTCTGGTGAGCGTCGCCGCCAGCGCCTGCGCGACGCGGTCGGCCTCGGTCGGATTCAGCATCATCCGGTCCCGGGCGGTGTCCATCGGGGTCGGGCGGTAGGTCGCGCTTGCGGTCGCGAGCAGCGTCCCGGCCTCGTCGAGGAGCTCGGCCTCGGCGTGCACCAGCCCGTTTGCTCTGCCGCCGCTTACGCCGCCGGCCGTGCCGCCGGCCGTGCCGCCGACCGGTGCCGCGTCCCCGCGGCCGGGGGTAGCATCCGGGACGCCGCGCAGCCGGGCGACGCAGCGGTATTCGGCGCCGACGCTCAGCGGGGCGAGGTAGCGTACCCGCAGCGCGGTGGTGAACGCGGTGAGCCCGACCTGCAGCACGATCAGATTGCCCATCGTCTCATCGACGATCACTCCGATGAGGCCACCGTGCACGACGCCGGGATAGGACTCGTGCCGGCGTTCGAGCCGGAAACGGGTCGAGATGCCGTCGGCGTGGGCGGAGAAGCGTAGTTGCAGCCCGTGCGGATTGTGCGGCGAGCAGCCGAAACACCGATAGTCCGCGAGCACGGACCACGGCACGCTCAGGTAGTCCTCCGGATCGTCGGCTTCCCGCGGGCCGTCAGGGCTCGGCGTCATCAGGTGGCTGTGCATCGGGCTCCCTGGTCGATGGGCGCGGAACGCGGTGGGTGTGCGGAATTGGACGCTGGGCTTGCGGGTCAGAGCACGCCGCGCCCGACCAGGTCGCGTACCGCCAGCCGTTGGAATTTGCCGCTGGAGGTGCGGGGCAGCGCGCCGGGCTCGACCAGACGCACCGTCACCGTGGACAGCCCCAGCGCCGCAGTCGCCGCCATCCGCAGGTCGGTCGCGAGTCGGRCTCGGTCCGCGGGCTCGGTCAGCGCGGTCTCGCCGACCACCGTGACGCCGCCGGCAGCCTTCGCTCCGGTGGCGTCCGGAGGGCTGCCGGCGGCGTCCGGCTGGTCGGGGGAGCCGAAGGCGACGACGCGACGTCGGTGCACGCCCGGAAGGT
Source organism: Frankia sp. CgMI4 (assembly GCF_001756285.1). Taxonomy (NCBI): domain Bacteria; kingdom Bacillati; phylum Actinomycetota; class Actinomycetes; order Frankiales; family Frankiaceae; genus Frankia; species Frankia sp. CgMI4. Next base: position 23,803 of record NZ_MAQZ01000093.1, on the reverse strand, counting down.
CACGCACCGCCGCTTCGGCGTCCTCGGGGTAGTAGTTCACGCCGCGTATAATGATCATTTCCTTGTCCCGGCCGGTCACGAACAGATCGTCGCCGCGCTGGAAGCCGAGGTCGCCGGTGCGCAGCCAGCCGTCCGCTGTGAAGCCCCCGGTCGTCAGGCCCCCCGCGGTGAGGTAGCCCGAGGTGACCGAACCACCCCGGATCTGGATCTCGCCCACCCGCAGGCTCGGCGCCAGACCGTCGCCGAGCGGATCGGCCAGGACGTCACCGTGCAGGTCGGCGATGCGAATCCGGATGTCGCGGACCGGCCGGCCGACGGCGACCAGCCCCTTGGCGCGCGGATGCTCGCGCGGGACCTCCGTCACGATTCCCTCGGCGGCGAGTCGGTCCCGGTCGACCCAGGTGACCACGGGGGCGCGGCCCAGCGGCGGGAAGGCCACGGCCAGGGTGGCCTCGGCCATCCCGTACACGGGGAACATCGCCGTGGGGGCGAACCCGGCCGGCGCGAAGTGGTCGAGGAAGCGCTCGACGCCGACCGCGGAGACCGGCTCGGCTCCGTTCAGCGCGACGCGCCACCGGCGCATGTCCAGCCCGGGTACCTCGTCTGGGTCGATCGCCCGGACGAGGTCGTCGTAGGCGAAGTTCGGCGCCGGCGAGATCGTGGCGCCGCTGGCGAGGAACGAGCGCAGCCAGCCGGCGGGGTCACGGACGAAGTCCGCCGGGGACCAGACGGTCATCGGGATGCCGGTCAWGATCGCGCTGAGGGTCGCGAACAGCCCCATGTCGTGGAACAGCGGCAACCAGATTCCGCCGTGATCGCCTTCACCGAGCCGGATGCCGTCGATGATCGCGCGGATGCCGCACAGCACGGCGCGGTGGCTGAGCACCACGCCCTTCGGGGCCGCGGTGCTGCCGGAGGTGAACTGCACGATCGCGACGTCGTCCGCACCCACCGCACCCACCGCACCCACCGGGCATTCGGGACCCGGATGTGGCTGGCGTGTGGGCGTGGCGGGACCGACGTCGCGGACCAGGTCAGCCGCGGGGAGGAACCGGAGTCCGCCGAGCCGGTCGGCCGTGCGGCGCAGGATGGCCGACACTCGGCCGCCGGTGACCACCCGGTGGATGCCCGCGGCCGCCGTAGTGCGCGAGACCCGGTCGGCATAGCCGTTGAGGTCGTGCGCGGTGGTCGGCAGTGGCAGCGGACAGGCCGCCGCGCCCGCCCGACTGATCGCGAAGAGCGCGAGCAGAAACTCGGCCGAGTTCGCGGCCAGCACCCCAACCCGCTCGCCGGCCTGGACCCCGTCCGTCGTCAGCGCGGCCGCGATGATCCGGGAGGTGGCCGCGAGGTCCCGCAGCGAGATCACCTCGTGGGTGGACGGGAACGTGACGGGCGTGTCGGGATGCCGGGCGGCCGCGACGTCCAGTGCGTCGTGCAACGTCTCGGCGTCGAGCGGCTCATGGTGCCCGCGAGCGTCGGTCGTGCCGGTCGTGCCGGTCGGGTGGCTGCCGTGGGTCGCGTGGGTCGGCCCGCCGGTCGTCGCCGACCGTGGGGGGCCCGGCCGCGGATGGAGAGTCGGAGACATGGGCGAGATGGCGGAGGTGGGCGAGGTGACCTCGCTCCGGATGGCAGGCATGATCCGCGCTCCTGTCTTCCGCGTCCGGGTGTCTTCCGCGTCCGTGCGACGGATGGGGCCCGGCCGGCACCGAGGCGACGGCGGCCGAACAGCAGCCGATCGGGCCGCCCGTCGGGTGTACTCGCCCGTCGGGTGTACTGATCTCTGTCCGTCGGGTGTACTGATGATCGGATGTGCTGATGAATGCCGCGGGCGGCAGGAAAAGGCTCGTGGGTATGGTGGTCGTTCGTCAACAAAAATTTAGGTAATCTATTGATCCATCAGGGCCGACAATACATCACCGAATCGTTCCGGCGGTCGGAAAATTCATCCGATGGTTTCCTGGGAGTTCACCTGGGTGTCGTCCTGGTGGTATCAAATGTACCGATCACCTCGCMGGGTCGCCGGGTCGCCGGGTCGCCGGCTCGGCGCGCGACCGCGACCGCGACCGAAGCAAGTTTCCCGTGTCCGGCCGGAATCCGGAGACAAGGGTCAGGAGACAAGACTCGGGAACGGAACTGAGGGTCCCCACCCGCCGCCACCGTCCTTACTCATCCCATCCATCGCCTCCATTCCCTCATTTCTCACCGCCGCGATCAGGCTCCGGGCAGGTGGCCTGAACGCACAGGTCCCGGGGCGCTTCCAGGTGGAGACCCACCGTGAACCGAGCTCCGTGGCACCACCCGCGCCGGCATTCGTCGGACCGACGATGAGGAGCACGTCATGGCAGTCACAACCGATTCCGTATTCGCCGGGGCGGACGCCGGTACCGGCGTCGCGGCCGACCACGGGAAACCGCTCCCGGACCAGGCGCCTGATCTGCTGGCCGCGTTGTTCGATCCCGCGAACAGGCCGAATCCCTATCCGCTCTATGCGCGCCTGCGGGCAGCCGGCAGGCTGCACGAGAYGCCGTTCGGACTGCGGGTCGCCACCCGGCACGACGACTGTGTAGCGGTACTGTCCAACCAGAGCTGGGGGCACGATCAGGAGGCCCACCAGCTGCATCCCACCTTGCCCGCCGAGGAGTTCCCGGCGACGTTCCTGTGGATGGAGCCGCCGGACCACACCCGGCTGCGCGGCCTGGTGAGTAAGGCGTTCACCCCGGGTCGGGTCGCCGATCTGCGGCCGCGTATCACCGCCCTCGTCGACGATCTGCTCGACACCGCGCTGCGGGCCGGAGAGTTCGACCTCATCGAGACGATCGCGTACCCGCTGCCACTCACGATCATTTGTGAGATCCTCGGGGTGCCGGCGGCCGACCACGGCATCATCCAGATCTGGTCGCAGGCGTTGGCCAGGGCGTTCGACCCGGACGTCCTGATGTCTCCGGAGGCGTTGGYGGAGCGTAACGACGCCATCCCCGAGTTTCTCGCCTACTTCCGTGCGCTGGTCGCGCGCAGCCGCCGCAGCGGTGGCGACGATCTGCTCAGCGCGCTGGCTGCCGTCGAGGAGCAGGGTGATCGGCTGACCGAGGACGAACTGCTCGGCACCTGCGTGACCCTGCTGATTGCCGGCCACGAGACGACGGTCAACCTGGTCGGCAACGGGGCGCTGGCGTTGCTGCGTAACCCCGACCAGACGGCGTTGCTGCGCGACGAACCGGATCTCATCCGGCCCGCCGTCGACGAGCTGCTACGCTATGACTCCCCGATCCACCTCAACACCCGGGCAGCGACCCGGGAGATGACGGTGGGTGGCCGAACCTTTTCCCCGGGTGAGGGTGTGGTGGCGTTGATCGCTTGCGCCAATCGTGATCCGGAGGCATTCGACGACCCGGACCGTCTCGATGTGCGCCGCTACGTGGCGGGCTCCGGCGCGTCCCGGCACCTGTCGTTCAGCCTCGGTCACCACTACTGCCTCGGCGCGCCGTTGGCGTTGCTCGAGATGGAGATCTTCCTGGCGGGGTTCCTCCACCGGGTCCGGTCCGCCGAGCTTCTCGTCGATTCGCCGCCCTACAAATCCAACCTGCTCATCCGAGGACTGGCGGAGCTCCCCGTCCGCTTCCGGGGATAGTGCCGCAAAGTCGCGGATCGAGCCGCTTCTGATATTCTGCTCGAAGTCAAGTGCCAGGTCGGAGGCGTGGTGGATGCCACGTCGGGCGAATCTTACACCGTACCTTCCGTATCTCCACACGCCGTATTCACCCGTAGTTTTTCGGGATCGCTAGCGTGTCCGCGGGAGGTACCATGGAGAGCAAGATCGATTTCCGATACCTCGTCTCTTTCTTGGCGATCGCAGAAGAACTCCACTTCGGCCGGGCCGCGGCCAGGCTCCATCTGGCCCAGCCCTCTCTCAGTCAGCAGCTCCAGCGTCTCGAACGTGACATCGGTGTCGAACTGGTCAACCGGACCTCCCGGGAGGTCCGGTTGACCCCGGCGGGCCGGGCCTTCGAGATGGAGGCACGACGTCTGCTGGAACAGGCACGACAGGCGGTCCGGGCGGCCAGGGAGGCCGCTTYCGGCCGGACCGGTCGGATCTCCATCGGGTTCAACTTCCCCGCCGGGGAACGGGTCCTCCAACCCACCCTGCTACGGCTCAACGCTGACTACCCGAACGTCTCGACCACTCTCTGGGAGGCTCGCAGCGGCCCCCAGCTGTCCGCCCTCACCGCGGGAAAACTCGACGTCGCGCTCGTGTTCGCCGGGCCTCTCGCGGCCCAGTTGCGGTCCCATCGGGTCTTCACCGTGCCGCTGGTGGCGCTCGTCGGGCGAAACCATCCGTGGGCGGACCGTCGCCAGGTCTCGTTCCGGGAGCTGGCGGGCCAGRGATGCGTGCTGTTCCGCCGGGAACAGAGCCCGGCGATGCACGACGCTATCCTCGCCGCCGCCGACCGCTGTGGCATCCGCCTGAGTGTGGCAGAGGAGGTCGACGACTCCGGCGCCACCGGCATCGTCGTCACGACCAGGCCGGTGGTGGCCTTCGCGTCGGCGGATCGCGGCGCGCATGTGCCCACGAAGGGCCCCGTCGCGGTGCGGCTCGTCGACCCGGTACCGACTGTCGGCGCGTACGCGGTCTGGCGTCCGGATCCGCAGCCCGTCGTCACGGCCTTCCTCAACAGCCTCGACGCCGCCGGGCCGTTCCTGGGACCGCCGTCCCTGGATCCGTCCAGGTCGGACGAGCCGGCGACCGGCCCGGCACCAAGGCCGCGGAGCACGCCCGCGGCCTTGACCTCGGTGACCGCCGGTGCGTGCTCGCTGATCCGGCAGGCCTGAAGACCGGCAGGCCTGAAGATCGGCAGGCCTGAACAATGGATCGATCAGAGAAAACCATCGCGGTCAGCTCCACAGCGACGTCCGTACCCATTCACATGGGCTGGGAAGACGGTTAGCATGAAGAAGCGGCCGGGCTTGTCCCGTTCCACTCGCGGTGCCATTTGGAGTGATGGGTGCGATGTCGGAACGTCTTTGTCATCGTCTTTTCCATCGCATTTAATAGGGGATTTTTCGTCGACCATCCGGGCTGACCTGTGCGCGTCCGGGAACGGGGATCAGGGGATCAACTGTGAACATTCTGCGGGTGCCCGGAGGTACTGAGCTGCCCGCCGACCGAGGGCTGGCCGCCGCCGTCCTTACTGAGGTYGCCATGGTCGCCGACCGGCCGGTTCTGGCCCATCAGGTGGACGGAGGCTGGCGCGATGTGACCGCGGGCCGGTTCTGCTTCGACGTCGCGGCCGTCGCCAGGGGCCTGGTGGCGCACGACGTCGGGGTTGGCGACCGGGTTGCGATCATGGGTCGGACCGGTTACGGCTGGGCCGTTGCCGACTTCGCGATCTGGAGCATCGGCGCGGTCACCGTCCCCGTCTACCCGACCTCCTCGGCCCACCAGGTCGACCACATCATCGGTGACTCCAAGGCCTCGTGGTGCTTCGTCGAGACACCCGACCACGAGCGCCTGGTCCTGTCAGCGGGTCTTCCCGCGACGCGCGTCTGGTCGCTGGACGAGGCCGTGTCGGCACTCGGCACCGCCGGTCAGTCCGTCGCGGAGTCCGAGGTGCTCCGCCGCCGGGACGCGGTCCGGGCCGACGACCTCGCGRCAATCGTCTACACCAGCGGGACGACCGGCGTGCCGAAGGGCTGCCTGCTGACCCACGCGAACGTCTTCTCCGCCGCCGTCAACTCGGTGGAGCGGCTGGACCCGGTGATGCGTCCGGCCACCGGCTCGGCCAGTACCATTCTTTTCCTTCCGCTCTCGCACGTGTTCGGGCGTGTGACCATGATCGGGTGTCTGTGGGCCGGAGTGCGGACGGCCCTGCTGCCGGACCCCGGGGGCCTCGTCCCGGCGCTGCGCACCTTCCGCCCCACCTTCCTGATCACCGTTCCGTCGGCGCTGGAGAAGATGCGCAAGGGCGCGCGGGCGGCGGCGGCGGGCGGACTCTCGGGGCGCCTGTTCGCCGCGGCCGAACGGACCGCCTGCGTGCTGGGTCGGGCCCGGCGTGGGCAGGGCGGCCTGGGGCTCGTCACGCGGCTTCAGGCTCCGCTGTTCGACCGGCTGGTGTACCGCCGGTTGCGCGCGGCGTTCGGCGGGCGCCTGCGCCACGTCGTGTGCGGGGGAGCGACGCTCGACCCCTCCACCGCCGAGTTCCTCACCGGGGTCGGGGTGCACGTCCTCGGCGCCTACGGGCTGACCGAGGCCTCGACGGCCGTCAGCATCAGCGCTCCCGGGCTCGACCGGCCGGGCAGCACGGGCCGTCCGCTGCCGGCGACCACCGTCGCGATCAGCGACGAGGGCGAGGTCCTGGTGGCTGGGCCGCAGGTCTCGCCGGGCTACTGGCCGGATCGGACGGGCGCGCACGAGCCGTGGTTGCGCACCGGTGACCTCGGTCGGCTCGACGACGACGGGTATCTCCACATCACCGGTCGAATCAAGGAGATCATTATCACCACCGGGGGGAAGAACGTCTCGCCGGCACCGCTGGAGGACCGCATCCGGCTGCACCCGCTGGTCAGCAACGCCATAGTGATCGGKGAGAACCGGCCGTTCGTGACGGCCCTCGTGACCCTCGATCGGGCCGCCGTGCAGGCCTGGGCCCGGCGAGGCGGTCACAAGCTGGACGAGGCCGCCGCCCACACCGACCCTCGGCTGGTCGCCGAGGTCAGCGCCGCGGTCGACGCGGCGAACGCGCAGGTCTCGCGGGCCGAGTCGGTGCGGAAGTTCCGCCTCCTGAGCCACGACTTCACCATCCAGGGCGGCCAGCTCACCCCGTCGTTGAAGCTTCGCCGTGCCGTGATCGAGGAGGAGAACRCCAAGGAGATCGAGGAGCTGTACGCGTCCTGACCGCCCGGTACCGGTCCGGCACCTGGCCCCGGCACCGGTCCGRCACTGACCTCCGCCCGCCTGGATCTCGGCGCATCGAAACGGAGCCGCACGTGGATTCCGCCRCACCGTCCCTGGGAGCACCGGATTGGCCCGCACGGTCCGACCCGGAGATGGAACCGCCCGGCCACACCCGGCTGCGCGGCCTGGTGAGCAAGGCGTTCACCCCGCGCACGATCGAGGGGATGCGGCCGTGGGCCGAGCAGGTCGTTGACGACCTGCTGAGCCGCCTCATCCAGCGGGGCCTGACGTCGCTGCCGCTGAGCCTCACTCCCGGAGGCGTCGCGTGAGCATCGAGACGACCGACCCGACGGCGAACGGGCGGACGACAGCCAGGCAGGCGGTGGGCCGGCAGGCGGCGCGGCAGGTGGTGGTCACCGGTCTCGGGGCCACGACACCGCTCGGCGGCGACGTCGCGTCGACGTGGAGCGGCGTGCTGGCCGGCCGATCCGGGATCCGCCGGCTCGATGAGCCGTGGGCGCAGTCGCTGCCGGTCCGCATCGCCGCGCCGGTGGCCGTCGAGCCGCAGCTTGGCCGGGTGGAGGCACGCACGCTCGACCGGGGGCAGCGGCTTGCCCTCGTCGCAGCCCGGGAAGCCTGGGCCGACGCGGGCACCCCCACGCCGGAGCCGGAACGTTTCGCCGTCGTCGTCGGTTCCGGGGTCGGCGGCCTCACCACCCTGCTCGACCAGTACGACGTGTTCCGGGAGCGCGGGGCGCGCCAGGTGTCCCCGCACCTGGTGCCGATGCTCATGCCGAACGGACCGGCCGCGGCGGTGGGTCTCGCGCTCGGTGCCCGCGCCGGGGTGCACGCTCCGGTGAGCGCCTGCGCGTCCGGTGCGGAGGCCATTGCCACCGCCGTCGACCTGATCCAGGCCGGTCGAGCGGATGTCGCCGTCGCCGGTGGCACGGAGGCCGCCGTCCATCCGCTCCCGCTCGTGGGATTCGCGCAGATGCAGGCGCTGTCCCGCCGTGAGGACCCGCCGGAGTCGGCGTCCCGGCCGTTCGACAAAGTCCGGGACGGATTCGTGCTCGGCGAGGGTGCCGGGATGTTCGTCCTGGAGGCCGCCGAGCACGCCCGCGCCCGCGGCGCCCGGGTCTACACGACCGTGGCCGGCGCTGGGGTCAGCGCCGACGCCTATCACGTCGCAGCCCCCGACCCGACGGGAGCCGGGGCGGCGCGGGCCGTGCGCCGGGCGTTGCACGCCGCCGGTCTTGACCCGGCGGACGTGGTGCACGTGAACGCGCATGCCTCGGGGACACCGGCTGGCGATCTCGCCGAGAGCCGTGCGCTGCGCGGCGCGCTGGGCGCGGCGCTCGACGGTGTCGCGGTGACGTCGACGAAGTCGATGACCGGACATCTGCTGGGCGCGGCCGGCGCGGTGGAGGCGCTGCTCTGCGTGCTGACGTTGCGGGAGYGGACGGTCCCGGCGACCCGCAACCTCGAGGCGATCGACGACGAGATCACGCTGGACGTGGTGACGATGGACAACAGGCCGATCCGGACCGGCGCGGCGCTGTCGACGTCGTTCGGCTTCGGCGGCCACGATGTCTGCCTCGCCTTCACCCCCTGGCCCTGACCGTCGGTCGCCTCGCCGTGGTCGGTACGTCTGCCCGAGCGGACACCGGACGGCCATGGCGGGAGCATCGGGTGCGCACGATGCTCAGAAAGTCGCCATGCACATGTTGCCAAAGATCCGACTAGCCGTAACCATTGGCCCGTGATGTCCTACGAACAGGTACTGCAGGTGTCCGATCCGCTCGAGCGAGCCGCGTTGGCAGATGATCTGATGTGGGCTGACCATCCGCGCAGACTGGATCTGCGCACAGCACGTGGGGTGGCCATTCGGGAGGCGTTGGAGGCGGGGCGGTCGCCCGACGACGTCGCCCGCCGACTCGTCGTCACCGTGGCCGATCTGACCTGGATGGCCGCGCCTGCGGCATCCGCCGTAGCTTGATCCGTCGAGGGCCGGTCGGACAACGGCGTCCGCCGACCCGAACCCCACTGTCGGTTGTCCACCCTCGGAACCGTGCCGTCACCCACGGCCTTTCAGGGCCGCAGTCGGAACGGTGGGTAGTCGTCCGTGGTCAGAATGACCGCGTAGCAGACCACCCGGTTCGTCCAGCGCAGCACGCCGACGACGAAGTCGAACAGTCCCCGCGGGAGGCGTCCGGTGAGGAGCACGGCGAACCAGCCGACGATCATCGCCGCCACCGTCGCGATATACAGGAAGAACAGCGCGATGTAGTGCGGGACCGCCAGCAGCCACTTGACCAGGGGCAGCCAGCGGTTCAGACGCGCGGCGTCCGGATAGGGAATCGTCAAGTGGACGGCCTGTTCGTCCTCCGTCGAGGGATATTCGTCCCGCAGCAGGGTGAGATAGGCCACGACCCGGTTCGTGAAACTCAGTAGAGCGACATTCCAGTCGAACCACCACCGCGGGTACCTCTGCCGGAAAAGAATCAGCAGCAGGGGAGCGAAGAACAGCAGCCCGCCGCCGAACATCGCACTGTTTCTGCCGTATCCCGTACCGCCRACCGCCGCGAGGACGACCGCGATCGGGATGACCGTGATAATTCGAAAGAACACGGTGAGTCGATCGCGCTCCCCTGTCGGGTAGTCGATCTCGAAGGACACCGGATGGCCGGGGTGYCGCGGCTCTACGCTAAATGTCCCCTGGTCGGTCATGGCTGCTCCCTGGTAAATCGGTAACCTCGTCCTGCCGGCTTATTTTCGGTCAGCGGTGCCGGGTGCGAGAGAGCCATGAGTCCCCCTTTTTCGGTCGGATCGGACCGAGGCGGCCACGGCGAACCATCCTGCTGACGGTGTTCCTTGCCGCCACCCCTGCCACCAGCAAGATTGGTGCGGAATATATTCTTTTGCGCAGTCTTGTCGTCTTTATGGAGAAGGGGATATCGAGAAGGGGAGGCTGTCAGCGCGATGACGACGGCCATGATCTGTCAGGCCGCCCGAGAGGACTGTCCCCGACACCGGGCGGTAGTCCCCGACCCCGGGCGGGTAGGGAGACCGACGGGCCGGCCGCGAGCGGGGTGCTCTGTGGGGCTGCCCGGGCCCCGAGGAGCCGTGGATGCACGAGCTGGCGATCACCCAGAACGTCGTGGACACGATCGTGGAACGGATCGGGGYAGCGCGGGCCACGGCGGTTCACCTGGTCATCGGGCGGGTGTCCGGCGTCGTGCCCGACTCCGTCCGATTCTGTTTCGACCTGGTGGCAGCGGGCACGCCGGTCGAAGGCGCTCGCCTGGAGATCGACGAACCGCCGGGCCGTGCCCGTTGCCGGCGGTGCGGCGCCACGTTCGAGGCCGACGATCGCCTGCTCCTGGTGCTCTGCCCGTGCGGCAGCGCCGACGTCGAGGTGGTCGGTGGCGACGAGCTGATGATCGTTACGGTCGAGGTGACACCCGTGCCGAGCGGCGGAGGTGATGTGGGATGTGTGGAACCTGCGGGTGTGACGACGTCGCGGCGCCGCCCCGGCTGACCTCCCTCGACGGGGTCGACCCCGTCGACCCCGTCCTCGTCGGTCCCGGCCCGGCGCTTGCCGGCCACGCGCCTGACGGGGGGACCACGTCGCGCACCGTGGTTGTCGAGGAGCGGATGCTGGCCAGGAACGACATGCTCGCCGAGGCGAACCGCCGCCGCCTGCTCGCCCGTGACGTGCTGGCGATCAACCTGATGGGCTCGCCGGGATCGGGCAAGACGACGCTGCTGGAGCGGACCGTCCGCGAGTTCGGCGTGGGCGTGCCGATCGCGGTGGTTGAAGGTGATCAGGAGAGTATCCGCGACGCCGAGCGCATCCGGTCCACGGGCGCTCCCGTCGTCCAGATCAACACCGGCCGTGGCTGCCACCTCGATGCGGCCATGATCGACTGTGCGCTGCGTGAGCTCGAACCAGCAGAGGATTCGATGGTGTTCATCGAGAACGTCGGCAATCTGGTCTGCCCGGCGCTGTTCGACCTGGGCGAGCGAGCCCGGGTGGTGCTGATGTCCGTCACCGAAGGCGAGGACAAGCCGACCAAGTATCCGCACATGTTCGCGGCTGCCGATCTCGTCCTGCTCACCAAGTGCGACCTGCTGCCCTACCTCGACGTTGAGGTCGCGCGGTACGAGGCGCAGGTTCACCGGATCAATCCCCGGGTCGACGTACTGCGCGTCCGCRCGACCCCGGGATCGGGGCCGGGTCTGAGGCCGGGGCCTGGCCTGGGCCAGTGGTACGCCTGGCTGCGCGCCGAGCGGGGTGCYGAGCGGGGTGCCGGCCACCGCCCGCGGTCGAGCGGGCCGTCTCACGGTGTTTGAGGCCGCGGCACCCGGGCAACCCGTCGAAGAATAGCTACGAGTGTTCTCGTAACTGCATATAGCCATAATGCGTAGTTACATGTGGTTACAGTACGGTGGGCATCGTCCCCAGGGGTGGTGCCACGGCTCCGCCGAAGGGGGACTGTCATGCTGCTCGCGGGTTCGTCCTGTCCTGGGCATCGCTCGCCATGACGGCGCCCAGTGCGCGGACCACCCTTCACGTGGACGTGGGGGCCGGCACCGGTGCCGACGAGGCCGGTGGGAGCTGTCCCGMCGGTTTCGCGTCGGCCCGTGCAGTGGCTGACGCGGTGCTGTACGAGGGCTATCTGCTCTATCCGTATCGCCGCTCCTCGGGCAAGAACCGGATGCGGTGGCAGTTCGGGGTGCTCGCGCCGCGGCGTTGGGTCGAGGCGGGTGGGCCGGTTCCACGGACCGTCGCCGGATCGACGGATGCGTGGTGCCAGCAGACCGACTGTCTTCTCGAGCTGTCCCCGACCGCCTCGGTTGTCGTCCGGCTGCGCTTTCTGCAACTCCAGCGCCGTTCGGTCGAGGTCAGAGGGGCCGACGGTGCGTTCGGCGAGGTCGACGCGCTGAAGGCGGACGGCGCTGCTCGGCTGAGTTTCGACGAGGCGGTGCCGCGCGAGGCCGGTCTCACCCTCGACCTGGCCGACCTGGCCGACCTGGCCGACCCGGCTGTGCGGGGCCGGTCGGCGGAACAGGCTGATCGTGGAGAGTCGTTCAGCCTGAGCCTGCCCGGTGGCATGGAGATCGAGCCGTTGGATGATCGCGGCAACCCGGCGGGCCGCGACGTTGGGCGCGGCGGTGCGGCTCGGGTGGTTCGCCGGCGGTGGCCGGTCTCGGCGACGGTCCGGGTGTCCGTGACGCGGGCTGCGGCTCCCTTCCGGCTGTACCGGCTGCGCCTGGTCGTCGAGAACACGGTGGCGGACGTCCCCGCCGGCGCCGCGCGACCGATGGCGCTGCGCCGATCGATGATCGCGACACACAGCCTCMTGGGTGCGTGCGGGGGACGGTTCCTCTCGCTGCTCGATCCGCCGACCTGGGCCGCCGGGGCGACACGGGAGTGTGAGAACATCCACACCTTCCCCGTTCTCGCCGGTGCCGACGGAGCGCCGGACGTGATGCTGTCCTCGCCGATCATCCTGTACGACCATCCCCGGATCGCCCCCGAGAGCCCGGGTGACCTCTTCGACGCCACCGAGATCGATGAAATCCTCTCGCTGCGCACKCTGGCTCTGACCGACGACGAGAAACACGAGGCTCGGGCGACCGATCGCCGCGCYGCGGAGATTATCGACCGGGTCGACGGGATCCCGCGGGACACACTCGCCCGCCTGCATGGCGCCGTCCGGTCGCTGCGACCGGTTCCGTCGGTCGGGGCCGCGCCGGCCGGCGTACCGGTTGCCGCCGCGACCACGCGATGGTGGGAGCCGGAGGCGGACCGGTCGGTCCGTCCGGACAGTGACAGTGTTTCCCTGGACGGCGTGATGATCGCTAAGGGCAGCCGGGTCCGGCTGCATCCCCGTGACCGTGGAAGCAGCTGTGGAAGCGACGCGCACGACATGTTTCTCAGGGGGCGCGAGGCCCGGGTTCAGGCCGTCTTTCTGGACGTTGACGGCGCCTGGCACGTCGCGGTGTCCCTGGACGACGACCCGGCCGCCGAACTGCACCGGTGGTACGGCCGTCATTACTACTTYGCACCCGAGGAGCTGGCACCGCTCACCGACGGACCGGGTGCGTCATGATCGGGCCGGCGCCCACCCGCGTGGGTCCGCCCGCGGGTTCCTCCGCGGGTCCACCGCGCGTCCTCGTCGCCGGGATCGGCAACGTGTTCCTCGGCGACGACGGATTCGGGGTGGAGGTTGTGCGCCGCATCGACCCGGCGGACCTGCCGGCCGGGGTGGACGTCGTCGACTACGGGATCCGCGGCGTGCATCTCGCCTATGAGCTCCTCGACGGCCGGTACGACGTGGTGATCCTCGTCGACGCGGTCCCGTCGACCGATCCACCGGGGACTCTCGTGGTGCTCCGGCCCGAACTTGACGGGGCCGGCGTCAACGACATTCCCGTTGACGACATCCCCCCCGTCGATGACATCCCCCTCATGGACGCCCATGGCATGTCTCCCGACGTGGTYCTGCGGTTGCTGCGGGGCCTCGGTGGCGATGTCGGCCGAGTGCTGGTCGTCGGCTGCCGACCCGCCGTCGTCGAGGAGCGGATGGGACTGTCCCGCGCCGCGGGGGCTGCCGTCGGCGACGCGGTGCGGCTCATCGCGCAGATCGTCCGAGACCCCGGCTCGTGGGGTCCATCCCCAGCATCCGCCAGTAGGAGGGAGGGGCCGAGATGACGGCCACGAACCCGCAGTCCGGGAGCTCGCGACGCGGCGGTTTCGACGAGGTGCACATCCTCTGGATCTCCGAGGGGATGAGCTGCGACGGCGACACGGTGTCGGTGACCGCGGCCTCCCAGCCAGCGATCGAGGATGTCGTCACCGGGCTCGTGCCGGGGTTGCCGACGGTCCATCTGCATAACAAGGTGCTGTCGCCGACCGTCGGCGGGGAGGAGTTCCTGGCCCCGTACCGAGCCGCGGCCCGCGGTGACATCGAGCCGTTCATCCTCGTCATCGAGGGCTCGATTCCGAACGAGAACATCCACGGCGACGGGTACTGGACGTCGTTCGGGAACGATCCGGACACCGGCCAGCCGCTGACCCTGAACTGGTGGATCGACCGGCTGGCACCCAGGGCGTGGGCGGTCGTCGCGATCGGCACCTGCGCCGCGTACGGCGGGATCCACGCGATGGCCGGCAACCCGACCGGGTCGATGGGCCTTGCCGACTACCTGGGCCATGACTTCACCTCCGCCGGCAACCTGCCGATTGTCAACGTCCCCGGCTGCCCGGTTCAACCGGACGACTTCATGGAGACGCTGACCTGGGTGCTTTACCACGCGGCGGGCACGGCACCGCCGCCACCGCTGGACGACCAACTCCGACCCCAGTGGATCTTCGGTCGGACCGTGCACGAGGGCTGTGACCGGGCGGGCTACTACGAACAGGCCGATTTCGCGAAGGACTACAACTCGCCGAAGTGTCAGGTGAAGATTGGYTGCTGGGGTCCGGTGGTGAACTGCAACGTGCCCAAGCGCGGGTGGATGGGCGGGCTGGGCGGCTGCCCGAACGTGGGCGGCATCTGCATTGCCTGCACGATGCCGGGATTCCCGGACAAGTTCATGCCGTTCATGGACATGCCGCCGGGAGGGAGCCTGTCCTCGCGCGCGATCAAACCCTACGGGTCGTTCATCCGCAGGCTGCGTGGCATCACCAATGCGACGGCGAACACCGAGCCGAAGTGGCGGCACAACCGGGAGCTGCTGACCACCGGCTACGACCCGCATTACCGCCCCTAGGACCGGGCCGGAGCCCACGTCGGCGAGACGGCAGGCGGGGCGGCACACCCGGTCTGTCCGGGCCGGGCCCAGCGATGCCGGAGGGAGTGTGCGATGACGACGACCAGGCAGTCGAGAACCGGGGAGAAGCCCGCCCAGATCGTGGAGATGGCGTGGGACCCGATCACGCGCATCATCGGCAACCTCGGGATCTACACGAAGATCGACTTTGCCAACCGGCGGGTCACCGAGTGTCACAGCACCTCGTCGCTGTTCCGCGGCTATTCGGTGTTCATGAAGGGCAAGGATCCGCGGGACGCGGGTTTCATCACCAGCCGCATCTGCGGCATCTGTGGGGACAACCACACCACCTGCTCGGTCTACGCCCAGAACATGGCGTACGGCATCGCGAACCCGCCGATGGCGGAATGGATCATCAATCTCGGAGAGGCCGCCGAGTACCTGTTCGATCACACGATCTTCCAGGACAACCTGGTGTTCGTGGACTTCTGCGAGGCGATGGTCAAGCAGACCAATCCCGGCGTGCTGGCCCGGGCAGAGGCCACCGCCGCACCGAACGCGGCCGTGCACGGGATGCGGACTATCGCTGACATCATGCGTTCGTTCAACCCGTTCGAGGGGGAGATCTACCGGGAGGCCCTCAAGGTTAGCCGGATCACCCGMGAGATGTTCTGCCTGATGGAGGGCAGGCACGTGCACCCCTCCACGCTGTATCCGGGCGGGGTCGGCACGATGCCGGAACCGACGGTGTTCACCGACTACCTCAGCCGGCTGATGGAGATCCTTGATTTCGTCAAGAAGGCCGTCGCGTTGAACGACGACCTGTTCGACTTCTGGTACGAGGCGCTGCCCGGTTACGAGGAGGTCGGCCGCCGCCGGGTGCTGCTGGGCTGCTGGGGCGCGTTCCAGGATCCGAACGTCGTGGACTACCGGTACGAGAACATGACCACCTGGGGCCGGGCGATGCACGTGACACCCGGGATCGTCGTCGACGGCGATCTGCTGACCACCGACCTGGTGGAGATCAATCTGGGTATCCGGATCCTGCTGGGCAGTTCCTTCTACCAGGACTGGGTGAACGAGGAGCCGTTCGTCACCCGGGATCCGCTCGGAAATCCGGTCGACATGCGCCATCCGTGGAACCAGACGACGCTGCCGGTGCCGCAGAAGCGGGACTTCGGGGAGAAGTACAGCTGGGTGATGAGCCCGCGGTGGCTTGACGCCCGCAGCGGCGAGCATCTCGCCCTGGATACCGGGGGAGGGCCCTTCGCTCGGCTTTACACCACGGCACTCGCCGGACTGGTGAACACCCCCTACGTCACCGCGACCGGGGGCGCGGTGAACATCTCGCTGCCGCGCAGCCGCACGCTGCCCGCCGTCGACCTGCAGTGGAAGCCGCCGGCCTGGTCGAACGCGATCGAGCGGGACCGGGCCCGTGTCTACTTCGTCGCCTACGCGGCGGCGATGGCGCTGTACTTCCTCGAGCAGGGCATGGATCGGGTGCGCTCGGGTGACACCCGGGTGTTCTGCGACTTCGACGTGCCGGACGAGACGATCGGCTGCGGTTTCCACGAGGCGGTGCGCGGCGTGCTGTCGCACCACATGGTGGTGCGCGACGGCAAGATCGCAAATTATCACCCCTACCCGCCGACGCCGTGGAACGGCAGCCCCCGCGACTTCTTCGGAACTCCGGGCCCCTACGAGGACGCGGTACAGAACATGCCGATCTTCGAGGAGAACGGTCCGGAGGGGTTCAAGGGCGTTGATGTGATGCGGACGGTGCGCAGCTTCGACCCCTGCCTGCCCTGCGGGGTGCACATGTATCTCGGTCGGGGCCGCACCCTGCGCACGGTGCAYTCGCCGATGTTCGGGGCCAGCCATGGTTGATCCGGACGGCGCGGGTGGGCACCGGCTCGACGATCTCGCTGTGCGGGGCCGGCTCGCCCACCTCGACGAGGTGCTGGCGCAGGTGGAGCGCATTCCGGGGCCGAGTGGTGAGCTGGCGATCGACGCGGTGGCAACACTCGCGGCGGTGTACGGCGAGGCGCTGGCCCGAGCCGTCGGATACGCGTCKGGAGCCCCGGAGGTGCTCGCCGCGTTCACCGGCGACGAGCTGCTCGACCATCTGCTCGTCCTGCACGACGTCCATCCTGAGCCGGTCGGGGCCCGGGTCGCGCGGGCGATCGAGCAGCTTCGACCCGCAGTCCGGGACCGGGGTGGGGAGATCGAGCTGAGTGGGATCGAACGGGGGGTGGCCGAGGTCCGGCTGACCCTCGGCGGGTGTGGCTCGACCTCGGCGGGGGTCACCGAGGCGGTTCGCCAGGCCGTGCTCGYCGTCGCGCCGGAGCTGTCCGACGTCCGGCGCCTACCCGCGCCGGGTGAACCCGAGCGGACCGCCTTCGTTCCCCTCGACACCGTGCTCGCCCGGCCCGTCGCCGACGGGGTGGGTCCATGACGGCCCCGATGTCCCCGACGGCCGACGGCGCGTTGCGGCGGCTTGTGCGCGCCGCGACCGACCGCGCCGGCGCGGCCGAGGCCCGCTGCGACATGTGCCGGACCGCCGTGCCGGCGGAGCATCGGCACATCCTCGACGAACAACGCGACGAGCTGCTCTGCGCCTGCCAGGCGTGCGCGCTGCTGTTCGACCGGGAGGCGGCCGGACGTGGGCACTTCCGGCTCGTTCCCCGGCGACGGCTGCGGCTTCCCGCACTCGACGCGGACGAGCTGGGTACCCCGGTGGGGTTGGCGTTCTTCGTCGTCGGGACCGACGGCTCGGTCAGCGCCCGCTATCCCAGCCCGATGGGCGCCACCCGCTGGGGCGTCGCGCCCGGCACGTGGCGCGGCATCGTGCGGCGCTGCCCGGCGCTGGGTGACCTGACACCGCTGGTCGAGGCGCTGCTGACGAACACTACCCACGGCCGCCACGAGCACTGGATCGTTCCCGTCGACGACTGTCACCGGCTCGTGGCGGTCATCCGGCGGGAGTGGAGGGGCCTGTCCGGAGGCCTGCGCGTGTGGCCGGCGATCGACGGGTTCTTCGCCGATCTCGGCCGCCGGCCCGCAAGCCCGGTGCGGGCCGCACGGCCGGTGCATCTTACGGGCCAGGGCCGCGCTGGCCCCGCGGGGCGGGGCTGAGAGGAAAGAGAGGGAGGGCAGGACGAGATGGCCGAGATCCGGGTCGGTAAGCCCGACGTCGCGCCGGACGCCACCGCGCACGTCAAGGGGGTTGCACAGGGCAACGCGACCGGTTCGTACCGATGGCAGGTGGGGCACCACGCCGATGGCAGCGCCGACGCTCGGCGCTCCACCGGCGTCCGACCGAAGAGGCGCAATCCCGTCGCGCCGAGGAGCATGCCCAACCTGCCGCCGGGGTAGCGCCCAGCAGGCGGCGCACCACCCGAAGCCCGCGGACACGCGTGGGAAAACGGTACCGAGGAGGTGGACATGAGTAGTCGCAAGCTGGTGCTGGCGACAGTCGGCGTGGCCGGTGCCGTCGGCCTATTCTGGAGGGAGTATCCGGCCCTCGTCCGATACATCAGGATCGAGAAGATGTGATGGCGGACGGCACGGCGGGCCGCATGACCCGGCCGGTGCTCTCGGTGGGCGGGGCCGGTGAACCGAGCCGGGAGGCCGGCCCAGGCGGCCGGGCCCGGCGACGGTTCGTCGTCCAGGGGCTGGTCCAGGGGGTCGGCTTCCGGCCGTTCGTCCACGCCGCCGCGACGGAGCTGGCTCTGACCGGCTGGGTGCGCAACGACACCGGCGGCGTGGTCGCGGAGGTCGAGGGAACCCCCGGCGCAGTCGAGGACTTCGCCCGCCGGCTTCGCTGCGACGTGCCGCCGCTGGCCATGGTCGAGCGGGTCGTGACCACGGAACTTCCGCCCTGCGGCGGATCCGGCTTCGCGATCGTCCGATCCCGGCCGGCCGCGGGTGGGCGTACGGCGGCGGCCCCCGACGTGGCGACATGCCCGGATTGCCTGCGGGAACTGGCCGATCCCGCGGACCGGCGTTACCGGCATCCGTTCATCACGTGCACCAACTGCGGACCCAGGTTCAHGATCATCACCGACCTTCCCTACGACCGGCCGGCAACGACGATGGCCCGGTTCGCCATGTGCCCCGTGTGTGAGCGGGAGTACTCCGATCCGGCCGACCGACGTTTCCATGCCCAGCCGATCGCCTGCCCGGCGTGCGGACCGCGCCTGGAGTTCGTGTCGCCGTTGGGCGCGCCGCGGACCGGCGAGGACGCGCTCGCCGCGGCGCGGCGGCTGCTCGCCGACGGTGGCGTCCTGGCGGTGAAGGGGGTGGGCGGCTACCACCTCGCCTGCGTCGCCACCGACCCGACGGCGGTGACGACCCTGCGACGCCGCAAACGGCGCGGCGGCAAGCCGTTCGCCGTCATGGTCCACGACCTGGCTGCGGCCCGGGCCCTGGCGCATGTCGACGAGCGGGAGGCGGCCCTGCTCACCGACCCCGCTCGGCCCATCGTGCTGGTGCGCCGCCGTCGCGACGGCCGTCCCGCGCTCGCCGACTCCGTTGCCCCGGACAACCCCGATCTCGGTCTGCTGCTGCCCTACACGCCGGTGCACCATCTGCTGCTCGGCCTGCCAGGCGAGCCCGTGCCCCTCCATCGAACCGTCGGCACCGCCGGATGRCCGCCGTTGGTGATGACCTCCGGGAACCTCGGCGGCGAGCCGATCGCGGCCGAGGACACCGACGCCCTGCGCCGGCTCGCCCCGCTTGTCGATGRCTGGCTGCGCCACGACCGTCCGATCCGGGTGCCCTGCGACGACTCCGTTGTCCGGGTGGTCGATGGTGCCCCGTCGCCGGTACGCCGCTCGCGTGGCTACGCGCCGTTGCCGGTGCCGCTGCCGTTCGAGGTGCCCCCGACGCTGGCCGTCGGGGCCGACCTCAAGAACACCTGCGGCCTGGGCGCGGGCCGGTCGGCCTGGCTCAGCGGGCACATCGGGGACATGGACGACCTGGCCACCCTGCGCGCCTTCGACGCCGCCGAGCGGCACCTCGAGCACCTGACCGGCGTCACCCCCCGCCAGCTCGTCACCGACGCGCATCCGGGCTATCGGTCGCGCCAGTGGGCTGTGCGGCACGCCGCCGGCCGACCGATACGGACCGTGCAGCATCACCATGCCCATGTGGCCGCGCTGATGGCCGAGCACGGCCTCGACGGCACCCGGCCGGTGGTGGGATTCGCCTTTGACGGGACCGGCTACGGCCCCGACCGGGCCGTGTGGGGCGGCGAGGTGCTGATCGCCGACTACCGCGGGTTCCGGCGCTTCGCCCACCTGGGCTATGTGCCGCTTGCCGGTGGGGACGCCGCGGTTCGGCGGCCCTGCCGGATGGCGCTCGCCCATCTGCACGCCGCCGGAGTCCGCTGGGATCCCACCCTGCCGCCGGTCGTCGCCTGCCCGCAGCCGGAGCGGCGGGTGCTGACCCACCAGCTGGCCAGCGGGCTGGGCTGCGTGCCGACCTCCAGCATGGGGCGGCTCTTCGACGCGGTCAGCTCGCTGCTCGGCATCCGTCACGAGGTCGACTTCGAGGCGCAGGCGGCGATCGAGCTGGAGGCCCGGGCGCRCACCGCGGCCGGCGGCGGCGCGGACGACCGCGAACGCCACGCGTTCGCCCTGCGCGGGCAGGGGCTGGGCAGGCCGCTGATTATCGACCCGGCGCCGGTCATCCGGGCGATGGTGAGGGATCTGTCGGCCGGGCTCGCCGTGGACATCGCCGCGGTCCGTTTCCACACAGCCGTCGTGGCGATGATCGTGGACCTCGCCCGGCGGGCACGCGGCGAGGTGGGCCTTGACCTGGTCGGACTCACCGGCGGGGTCTTCCAGAACGCCGTTCTGACGACGGCTGCATCCAGGGCACTGCATGCGGGGGGCTTCACGGTGCTGCGGCATGCGCGGGTACCTCCGAATGACGGGGGGATCGCTCTCGGYCAGCTGCTCGTCGCCGCAGCGCGGGAGAAGACGCGGGAAAAGGGGTGAGGAACAGGTGTGTCTCGCGGTTCCAGGACGGGTGGTGGGGATCGAGGAACGCCACGGGGCCCGGATGGCCGAGGTCGATTTCGGGGGTGTGCGCAAGGACGTCTGCCTGCAGTACCTGCCCGAGGTCATGGTCGGCGAGTACGTGATCGTGCATGTGGGGTTCGCGATCCAACGGCTGGACGAACGCTCGGCGGTGGAGTCGCTGGCCACCTTCGCGCGGATGGGACTCCTGACCGAGGAGCTGGGTGACGGTGCGGCCGGTGTGAGTGCCACGGCCCGCGGGGCCGGCGAGGAGGGGGTGACGCGGTGAGGTATCTGGAGGAGTTCCGGGATCCGGAGCTGGCCGGTCGGCTGCTGGAACAGATCCACGCGACGACGACTCGCCCATGGTCGATCATGGAGGTCTGCGGTGGGCAGACTCACTCGCTCATCCGGCACGGTATCGATCAGCTTCTGCCCGAGGGCATCGAGATGATCCACGGCCCCGGCTGCCCGGTGTGCGTGACCCCGCTTGAGATCATCGACAGGGCGCTGGAGATCGCCGCACGGCCGGGCGTCATCTTCTGCTCCTTCGGCGACATGCTGCGGGTRCCGGGGAGCGATCGGGACCTCTTCCGGGTGAAGAGCGCGGGCGCCGACGTCCGGGTGGTCTACTCCCCGCTGGACGCCCTGACGATCGCCCAGCGCAACCCCGATCGGGAGGTCGTGTTCTTCGGGATCGGATTCGAGACCACCGYGCCGGCCAACGCGATGACGGTCTTCCAGGCGAAACGGCTCGACTTGGGCAACTTCTCCCTGCTGGTGTCGCACGTGCTGGTACCGCCGGCGATTGCCGCGATCATGGAGTCGCCGAGCTGCCGCGTCCAGGGGTTCCTGGCCGCTGGTCACGTCTGCAGCGTGATGGGCACCGGCGAGTACCCGGCCCTGGCACGGCGTTACGGCGTGCCGATCGTGGTCACCGGCTTCGAACCACTCGACCTCCTCGAGGGCATCCGCCGCACCGTGGTGCAGCTGGAGGCCGGCCGACACGAGGTGGAGAACGCCTATCCCCGAGCGGTTCCGGCAGCCGGCAACCCGGCCGCCATCGCGATGCTGCGGGATGTTTTCGAGGTGGCCGACCGGGCCTGGCGGGGCATCGGTGTCATCCCGGGCAGCGGCTGGCGCCTGTCGCCGGCCTACCGCGACTTCGACGCGGAGCTGCGGTTTGCCGTCGCGGATGTCCACACGGCCGAGTCGTCGGCGTGCCGATCGGGCGAGGTGCTCCAAGGCCTGATCAAGCCGCATGAGTGCGCGGCCTTCGGACGGCAGTGCACTCCGCGGACCCCGCTCGGCGCGACCATGGTGTCCTCCGAAGGGGCCTGTGCCGCCTACTACCTCTACCGCCGGATGAGCACCTCCCCGGCGATTGCGCAGCCCCTGCCGGAAGCGGGACGTGCGCCGGAAGCGGGACATGTGCTGGAGGTGGGACGTGCGCTGGAGGTGGGACGTGCGCTGGAGGTGGGACGTGCGCTGGAGGTGGGACATGGTGGATGAGGCCGCGACGGCGGTGGATCCGGCCGCGTGGACCTGCCCGGCGCCGTTGGTGGAGTGCCCCACGATCGTGATGGGGCATGGCGGCGGGGGGGCGATGTCGGCCGAACTCGTCGAGCATCTCTTCCTGCCGGCCTTCGCAGCCGCCGGCGCGGGCGGTCCGGAGGACCTGGGGGATGCGGCCGTGGTCACCGTCGACGGCGCACGGGTGTCGTTCACCACCGACTCCTACGTCGTTCGACCGTTGTTCTTCCCTGGCGGCTCGATCGGTGATCTTGCGGTCAACGGAACCGTCAACGACCTGGCGATGTCCGGCGCCGAACCCCGGTACCTCTCGACCGCATTCATCCTGGAAGAGGGCACCGAGCTGACCGATCTCGGCCGGGTGGCGGATGCGCTCGGAGCGGCGGCCCGTGCCGCGGGCGTCCGGCTGGTCACCGGCGACACCAAGGTCGTCGATGCCGGTCACGGTGATGGGGTCTACGTCAACACGGCGGGGATCGGCCTGGTTCCCGACGGCGTTGACATCCGGCCCGCTCGGGCCCGGCCGGGCGACGTCGTCCTGGTCAGCGGCGAGATCGGGCTGCACGGGATCGCCGTGCTCAGCTGCCGGGAGGGCCTGGAATTCGCCACGGAGGTCCGCAGTGACACCGCACCGTTGCACGGACTGGTCGGCGCCATGTTGCGCACCGGCGCGGACGTGCACGCCCTGCGGGACCCGACGCGCGGAGGACTGGCCGCGACACTCAACGAGATTGCGCGGACCGCGCGGGTGGGAATCGTCATCACCGAACGGCATGTTCCCGTTCCCGAGCCGGTCCTCGACGCCTGCAGCATTCTCGGGCTGGACCCCTTCTACATCGCCAACGAGGGCAAGCTCGTGGCGATGGTCGCGCCGCGGGACGCCGATCGGGTGCTCGAGGCGATGCGCGCGCGCCCACTCGGCCGAAACGCGGCTGTGATAGGTACGGTGACCGCGGAACACCCGGGAATGGTGGTCGCGAGGACCGGTCTCGGCGCGAGCCGCCTGGTGGACCTCCCGGTCGGTGAGCAACTTCCCCGAATCTGCTGAATCTCTGAGCTGTTTTCGAGTCCAGGGTGGACCCGTGCATTCCGGTCCGCGCCTCCGTCGCCGAATTCGACAAGATCCCCGGGCAGGTGGAATGGTGAGGTGCATGCCTGTCGGCCTCTCGGTGGCGGGCTGGGGCTCAGGGAGTGACCGGCTGGCGCGCCGCGGGCGTCCGGCGGAATGCGGAGAGGACGTCCTCCGGACGCTCGGAGACGGGCGTCGGCGGCTCGGGATGGCGGCGATCATGGTCGGGTGGCCGGGAACGGTCTGTACGTGAACATGGTTGTAAGCGTAGACCTCTCGCCCGGCGATGTCGAACACGCGTTCGTTTCTGTGGTCGCGGCTCCGTCTTGGGGGTGTGGTCGTAATCGTGAAAGGATGACCCGTCGTTCCGCGTTGAACGTTGGTCTCAACCGAGGTAGCGTAGGCGGGTATTGGCGCGGTTGTTTCCGTCGAGGGCGAGAGTGGAGGCATCAGGCTTGCGGTCGGTTGGGGCTGTGGTGGTATGCTTCACTCTTAAGTCGTCCGGCCCGC
>NZ_MAQZ01000092.1:0-1955 GCF_001756285.1 Frankia sp. CgMI4 | reverse complement strand
GACGAGCTGTCGGATTCGACGATCTCCGAGAGTCGGCGGACCGAACTGCGCGAGCGGCTGCATACCTGGGTCGTGCTGGCTGAGGAGAAGCTGGCCACCCTGCGGCAGCAGGCGGGAGTCGCGGAGGACTTCGTCATCGGCCTGCACGGTGATGCGGATCGGACGGTATGACGGACTCGTGAATCCATGGTCACCGATCCGGGGTGGCGGCCGGCGCTCGGGCTCCTGTGGAGCAACCGGAGTCCGTTGGTGACCGACGTCACGGTCGGCGTCGGCCGTGGATTACTAGATCTTTACCGGTCCTGTGTAGCTGCGAGTGGCCGATACTAGAGACGCTTGACACTCGAATACCAGTCGCCATGCTCACGTGATAAGGGTTGAATTGTCCATAACCAGCAGCGCCGGGTCTTCCGCCGATGCCCGTGACGGCCGCTACCGGATCGGTGACGTTGCCACCCTGGTGACCTTGTCCCTGCGTACCGCCCGCTTCTACGAGGATGCCGGCCTGCTCGCGCCGGTAGGCCACACCTCGGGTGGTTTCCCGCTGTACGACGACGACGCACTCGACCGGTTTTTCCTCATCAAGAAGATGAAACCGCTGGGGTTCACGCTCGAGGAGATGCGCTCTCTCATCACATTGCGTGAGCGGATCAGCCAGCCCGATCTTGCCCCGGATCATYGCAGGGAACTGYGGGAACGGTTGAGAACCTGGGTTACCCTGGCCGAGGAGAAGCTCGCATCCCTGCAGGAACAGGTGCGTCTCGCCGAGGACTTCATGATTGGACTGCGGGACGATACCGCCCGGTCGCTGCGGGAAAGTCCGGATCACCGGGACGTTGCCGATAAAGACGATCTTGGTCCCGGTCGCCTGGACAGCTCGTTCCTCGATTTTCTCGATGATCCCTTCGGGCCCGAGGAGAACTGACCCGGCCCGGCATCACGAGGCACAGCGCCCCCACCGGCCTGGCCGCGGTGGCGTGACCTCATGTCCCGTGGCGGTGGTCGAGCCGCGCTGCTGGAGATCGGTGACGGTCCGGGACTRGGGTTCGTCACCGAACTGCGGCCTTCCCGGGCAGGGACACCCTCCGGCGGTCGGCTCGACACGGGTCGAGGGTCGGCGGGTGCCGCCTGGGTGGACYGGACGATCCGGCGGGGGCGCCACGGGATCCGGGACCGGTCGGGCAGGCGTCGTCGTCCGTATCCCCTTGGGGTTGTTAGCTGTTGTCGAATCGGCGTCTGATGGCGTCTGATGGCGCCGTATAGTGGCCGTGTGAACCTTAAGGAGTGGGCCGCTGCGAACGGCGTCGGGTACACCACGGCACGCCGCTGGTACCGCGACGGCTTCCTCCCGGTCCCTGCCCGTAAGGTCGGCGGGCTGGTGATCGTCGACGAGCCTGCCGCCCCTGTCCGGCAGGTTGCCGCGGTGGTGTACGCGCGGGTGTCGTCAGCGGACCAGCGCTTCGACCTGTCCGGTAGGTTGCCCGCGTCGCGATGTGGTGTGGCGAAAACGGTGTCACGGTCGGTCGGGTCGTTACCGAGGTCGGTTCCGTACTCAACGGTCACCGGCKGAAGTTCCTCGGCCTGCTGCGGGACCCGGACGTGTCGACGATCGTCGTGGAGCACCGGGACCGGTTTGCCCGGGTCGGCGCCGAGTATGTCGAGGCGGCACTGTCCGCGCAGGGCCGACGCCTGCTCGTTGTCGACTCCGCGGAGGTGGACGACGACCTTGTCCGGGACGTCACCGAGATCCTGACGTCGCTGTGCGCCCGACTGTATGGTCGTCGCGCCGCAGCCARCCGGGCCGCCCGCGCGGTCGCCGCCGCCATGGAGACGGACGGATGAAGACTTTCCAGGCGTACCGGTTCGCTCTCGATCCAAACACCGTCCGGCTTGCCGCTCTGCGCCGGCATGCCGGGGCAGAGCGGTTCGCCTACAACTGGGGTCTGGTCCGGGTG
>NZ_MAQZ01000091.1:0-40250 GCF_001756285.1 Frankia sp. CgMI4 | reverse complement strand
GACGATCGGCACCCCGAGCAGGTCGAACCCACTGCGTTCCGGGGAGTCGTGACTGTGCCGGCCGGGCGAGCGGTCGAGCACGACACCGACGACCGCCCAACCCGACGTCGGATCCCGCTGGGCCAGCCGGACCAGGGTGGCAGCCGACTCCCCGGCCCCGACCACGAGCACCCGGTGCAGGCAGCGGCCCGCCCGGCGCATCCGGTGTAGGAGGCCGCGGCCGACGACCCGACCCACCATGGAGAACAGGGTCGCGGCCGGGAAGGCGATCAGCACGTAACTACGGGCGATCTCCGCCTTCGTCGCGTACGAGGCGATGGCCACCGCCGCGGTGAACCGGGCCGCCGTGTTGACCACCCGCCGGAACTCCTCCGACCCGCCACCGAGGAACCGGCTCTCGTAGGCCCGGTTCAGGGACATCGCCAGCACCCAGGCGAGCGGCAGCAGAACCGTCATGAGGATGTACGGCTTGGAGGACACCGGCTGGGTGCCGAAGTCGACCAGGTCGCCGAATCGCACGAAATACGCGAGCCCCGCTGCCACCACGCAGGCGGCCGCGTCGAACAGGACAAGCAGCCGGACGTAACGCCGTTCCCAGGTCACCTGAGCGCGGTAGCCGCCCGTCTCGACGGCGGCCGGGCTCACCCTCCCCGCGCTGTGCCGCCCGCCGGGCCCGGTGGCCGTGCGGCTCGGCGGTGCGCCGGCGGGCCGGCCGGCCGTTCCCGCCGGCGCGTCCGGCGGGAACGGCATCCCCTGCCCGCCGCGGGTGCGCGGAACGAAGTTCGACCCAGCGGTCGCGCGCGTGCCGCCGGACACCGTCTCCGTCACTCGTGGTCCCCCCCAGCACCGCGACGGTGCGCGTTGACGACACCGACCGGACCCGGCCGAATGGACTGGCCCAGTGGCGCCGGCACGTGCCCGAGCCCGAACGAGGATCCGAGCGGGCCCGGAGGTGTCATCGTCCTCCCCGTTCGGYGGCCCGCGGCACCCCTCGCTCAGACAGCCACGAATTCATCCCTCGGTGGTACATCGACCGGACCTCCAGCGATCTTCCCCCCGCCACTGACTGTGGRCCATCCCGAACGACGAGCCGAACGCACGCATCATCCAGGTCCCGCTGGAGTGTGTCGGCACACACCGGAGCGAACTGGAGTACCGGACGCCGACACGGGTGGCGCTCCGTGGTCACGGGGGCAACGTTACCGGCTGCRCCAAGACGATTTACCAGCGGCCCGGCCAGGCGATGGCGGCGTGGCGCCCCGACCGCCGACCGTGGCGATGGCGTGATCCGTGCGTTTATGGCGACTCACAGTAACAGAGATGCGGTCGTCGGGCAGCGACCGCCATGACGAACCTTCCGAGTCGACGAACCTTCCAAGTCCGCCCACCGATGCGGACATGACGGACACCATCGACCCACGGACGCCTGACGCATACACTGCGCACACAAACAGCGGCGATAATGCTACTCTGCGTTATGGATCGCGGGTCTCGACTCGGGATCCGTCGGCTGCCCGCCCCCGCGGGCGCCGGGGGGTGGGGCTGTGCGATCCGGCGCGCCCCGTGCGACGTCGCCGACGTGATATCGCCGGGGTGATGTCCCCGGGATTGATGTCACCTGGAGTGATTGCCGCCCGGGTGAGGCCGGTGAGCACAGTCACGGGACGGTCGGCGCCTGCCGGACGGGTGGGGGCGCCCAGGCAGGCGCCGGCTGCCGTCCCGGTCCTCCGCCGGTCTACCCGGCAGCCAGCCGCCTCAGGGCAGGGCGGTGACGACGTCCGCCAGCGGCTTGCGGGCACCGGTGTAGAACGGCGTCTCCAGCCTGGTGTGCCGTCGCGCCGCGCTGGCCCGAAGGTGCCGGATGCAGTCGACGATCCGGTGCAGCTCATCCGCCTCGAAGGCGAGCAGCCACTCGTAGTCGCCCAGTCCGAACGAAGCCACCGTGTTGGCCCGGACGTCCTCGTACTCCCGGCCCATGATCCCGTGCTCGGCTAGCATCCCGCGCCGTTCATAGTCCGGCAGCAGGTACCACTCCAGCGAGCGGTTGAACGGGTAGACGCAGAGATAACCGCGGGGGTCCTCCCGCCGGACGAAGGCGGGGATGTGGTTCTGGTTGAACTCCGCCGGCCGGTGCAGGCCGACCGCCGACCACACCGGACGCAGGTGCCCGCCCAGGGCCGTCCGCCGGAACCGCTGGTAGGTCTCCTGCAGCAGGTCCGGGTCCGGGCTCGTCCACCAGACCATCAGGTCCGCATCGGCCCGGTAGCCCGAGATCTCGTAGACACCGCGGGTGTAGACGTCCTTGGCCAGCGCCCCGTCGAGCAGGGCGGTCGCCTCGTCGATCAGCGGGGTCCGCTCGGCGGGTAGCGGACGGTCGGCCGCGAAGACCGACCATCCCGTGTAGAGCAGCTCCGCGTTGAGTTCGCGGGCCGATTTCGTAGACTCCGACATTCCCAGCCTCCTTCACCGGCGGCCGGACGCGGTCCGGGCCGGTGCACGTGATCAGATTCCCGGGCCCACCGGATCGGCCGGACTGCCCTGCGCCGTCCGGGTAGCCCTCAGCACCGCGTGCGCGGCGGTCTCCCCCGACCGGATGCAGGCCGGGATGCCTACACCGTCGTATCCCGCTCCGGCGAGGGCGATCCCCGCTGGAAGCCCCCGGCGCACCGCGGCGATCCGGTTGAGATGACCCGGCAGGTACTGCGGGAGCGCCCCGCCCCAGCGACTCACCCGGGTCGCTACCGGCCGACCGGACAGGCCGGTGATCTGCGCGATCTCCGCCGCCGCCACCCCGGCGAGCTCCACATCCCCGCGCTGCAGGTCCTGTTCGGCACCGGCGCGGCCGATGCTCGCCCGCACCACCGTGAGCCGGTCGGAGCCCAGGTGCGGCCACTTGGCGGACAGGAAGGTGGCCGCCTTCACCGCGGTGCCCGCCCGGGCGGGCACGAGGAATCCGCTGCCGGGTGGCGGCGCGGCGTCCCGGTAGACCAGCGTCACCAGGCCGACCGAGGCGTAGGGCACGCCGGCAAGCGGGGCGGAGGCATGCGGGGCCAGCGGCGCCAGCAGGGCGCGGGCCACCCCGGCAGGCACCGCGAGGATCACGGCGTCGGCCTGGAACGGCCCGAGGGCGTCCGCGCCGCCCACCCGGTCACAGTTGACCTGCCAGCCGCCCGCGGTCTTCGCGATCGAGCGGACGAGCACCCCGGTGCGCACGGTGGCGCCGGACTGCGCCGCCACTCGCGCCGCGAAGGAGCCCAGCCCCCCCCGAAGCGTGGCGAACAGCGGCGCCGTCGAGGTCGTCGTCGCGGGTCCGGTACGGGCCCGCACCCGGTGCGCGCCGAGGAGCAGCGAGCGGTCCTCGGCGAAGATGGGGACGAGCTGGGGCACGGTCGCCCGCAGCGACAGCGCGTCGGCCCGGCCCGCATACACCCCCCCGAGCAGCGGATCCACCAGCAGGTCGACGACTTCGCGCCCGACCCGCGTGCCGACGTAGCGACCGACGGTCGGATCGTCGGCGAAACGCGTCCGCGGCAGCACCAGGTCGGCGGCGGCCCGCACCAGCCCCCACGGGGACAGCACCCGCGAGCGGAGCAGGCCGAGGACGTCGGTCGGCACTCCGAGCAGGGTGTTCGGGGGGATGGGATGCAGCCGGCCGCGGATCCACAGTGAGGCTGACGTCGTGGCCGGATGCACGATCTCGTGCCCGAGCCCGATCTGCCGGGCCAGGCGGAGTCCGTCGGGAACCCGGGCGAGGAARGACTCCGCGCCCTCTTCGACGTCCAGACCCTCGATCGGGGTGGTACGCAGCTTGCCACCGACCCGGTCCGCCGCATCGAGGACGGTCACTTCGGCGTGCCCGGCCAAGKCGCGGGCGGCCGAGAGCCCGGCGATACCCCCACCGACGATCACAACCCGCACGTTCCTGCCGCCCTTCACGTTGAGTGGTGCCGCCCGCCAGCTTTCACCATCGGGCCGGTGCCAGTGAACCGGCCCGATGAAGGCGGATCATCCGCCGTGGATCATCCGCCGTGGACAAGGTCGGCGACGTGCGCGAGCACGCCCGGATCGGTCTGCGGCAGCACCCCGTGGCCGAGGTTGAACACGTGCCCCTCTGCCTCGGCCCCGCGGGCGCAGACGTCGCGCACCTTGGCGGCGAGCACCGGTTCGGGGGCGAAGACCGCGGTCGGGTCGAGGTTTCCCTGCACGGCATGACCGGGCCCGATCCGCCGGGCGGCCTCGTCGAGAGGGACCCGCCAGTCGACGCCGACGACGTCCGCACCCGCCTGGCCCATCGCGGCGAGCAGCTCACCGGTGTTCACACCGAAGTGGATGCGCGGCACCTCACCGGCGAAGGCCGCCAGCACCCGAGCGCTGTGCGGCGCGACGTAGCGACGGTAGTCCGCCTCGTCCAGCGCCCCGGCCCAGGAGTCGAACAGCTGCAGCGCGTCAACGCCGGCATCCACCTGGACGCGCAGGAAGGCGGTGGTGATGTCGGCGAGCCGGGCCAGCAGGGCGTGCCAGAGCTTCGGTTCGCTGTACATCAACGCCTTGGTGCGGGCGTGGTCGCGACTCGGTCCGCCCTCGATGAGGTAGCTCGCGAGGGTGAACGGCGCCCCGGCGAACCCGATCAGCGGGGTTGAACCCAGCTCGGCCAGCAGGAACCGGACCGCGTCGGCCACGTAGGGAACGTCGTCCGGCTCCAGTGCACGCAACGCGGCGAGCCCGACGGCGTCCCGCACGGGCTCGGCCACCACCGGTCCGATCCCGGCGACGATGTCGATGTCGAGGCCGATCGCGACCAGGGGCACCACGATGTCGGAGAAGAAGATCGCCGCGTCCGGCCGGAACCGGCGTACCGGCTGGAGCGTGATCTCCGTGATCATCTCGGCGTCCCGGCAGGAGTCGAGCATGGCGACTCCCGCGCGCAGGGCCCGGTACTCGGGCAGGACCCGCCCGGCCTGACGCATGAACCACACCGGCGTGGTCCCGGGGTGCTCCCGTCGACAGGCACGCAGGAAGGGCGCGGTGTCGGCCAGGCCGGGCCGCCGGGCGAGCGCTGCACCGCTCGGCGGGGGCGAGACGCCACCCGGCCCGGATCCGGGTCGCGCGTCAACGTGGAGGACAGGCATGGGTCGATCGTTGCACGCCTGTGGGAGGTGTGGGAGGACGGCCGTAGCGGGATGGGCCACCACACGGGCCTGACGGCTCCCAGCGGCGAGGACCGGGGAGTACGAACCGG
Organism: Frankia sp. CgMI4; assembly: GCF_001756285.1. Classification (NCBI taxonomy): domain Bacteria; kingdom Bacillati; phylum Actinomycetota; class Actinomycetes; order Frankiales; family Frankiaceae; genus Frankia; species Frankia sp. CgMI4. The sequence goes on along the minus strand of NZ_MAQZ01000091.1, from coordinate 35,011 downwards.
AACGTTGCACATCCGCTATCTTCTACTCTGAGTAGAAGAACTTCCAGGTTCAGCCGGTGTCGGGCGCTCCCGCCCGTCGAGGCGGCGCTCGGCGGACGGGGACGAACGATCGAGCGGACGTGACGAATCCCGCGGTCGCCGTGGCACGGCCACGGCGCGTCCCGGGTCCCGGAGCRCCAAGGCGCCCGAACAGTGGAACACCTCAGTGTCATCTGCTACGCCGTCTGCTACTACACCGTCTGCTACGACGCCATCTGCTACGACGAGGAGTCACCGATGACCGGTCGTGCCCCGAGCGGCGCCTTCCAGCCCCTTGCCCTGGCCCGCGTCGTCTCGCTCGCCGAGGCGTCGTCCTTCCTTCTGCTGCTCGTCGCGACCGCGATCAAATACGGTGCCGGCTACCCGATCGGCGTGCGGATCCTCGGCCCGATCCACGGCGTGCTCTTCCTCACCTATTGCGCCCTCATCGGCTACCTCTCGATGGTCGGGCGCTGGCGCCGTAAGCGGACCGTACTCGCGCTGATCGCCGCGGTGCTGCCTGTCGCCCCGTTCTTCGTCGAGCGGCACTGGCTGCGCGGCGACGCCGTCCGGCTGGGCAACGCGGAGCCGGCACGCCCCACCTCGAAGCCGGCCGGCCAGGCGGGCTGAGCCTGGGGCCGGCCCGACCCCACCGGCCCACAGACCGGGCGATCCGCCCCGCACCGCCCCGAGACGGGCTCACGCGACACGCCGGAGAGAATGCACGGACATCCGCTCGTCCCGTGGCACCGTCAGTCCGGTCGGAATTGGGGTAGAGGGTGCGCGTCATCCCGCGTTCCTCTCCCTCCGGCCGTGGCGAATGGCGCGCGATCCGYGGTTATGCGCCCACCACGATCCAACGGGACGCATCACGGGCAGACGTGCGCGGGGAGTGGTGGTCGAGTGGAACAGGTCCGGATGAGCGCCGAGGATCACATCGTTCTCGTCTGCATCGCATGCCGCGACGAGCGCATCTTCGAGCAACCTCCGTGCTCCGACGGGCACGGTGACGACTGCCCGGAGTGGGCCTGCACCTCCTGTGGCACCGCGGTGCTGGTCGGGCCGGCCCCCGCGGAGCGGCCGACGACCCGGCCGAGGCCCGTGCGCGAGACCCCCGCAGTCCGAGATCTCCGCGGCCGCGATCGTGCCGCCGCGCGGATCCCGGCGTGAGCCTGCACAGTTCCGCCCCTCAGCCGGGGTACTCCGGACACCGGCTCACCGGTTCCCGCCCGCACGCAACGGGACCGAACCCGTACGCTCCGGCGTCTGGCCAKCATGATCACGACCGACGTCCTACCGTTGCCGTCATGGGGGTCGCGCAGTCATCCGAGGCGAGCCCTCCGATCTTCCTCGCGGTCACCGACGCCCTGCGCGCGGGGATCGCGCGGCTACGCCCGGAGGTGGCGGTGCACGAGGTGGCGGCACCCACCCGGGTCGCGCCGTTCTCCTTCGCTCTGGCCGGCGGGCTGACCGGGGACGAGGCCGACACCGCGGCCGGCCGGCTCATCCTGCTCATGGATCCCCAGGGACAGCCGGCCTGGCAGGGCACGGCCCGCATCGTCTGCTACGCCCGCGCGAGCATCGACCGGGAGATCGCCGGCGATCCCCTGCTCGCCGAGGTCGCCTGGTCGTGGCTGCGGGAATCATTGGAGGCGCACGGCGCGGGCGTGCGCGCCCTGGGCGGCACGGTCACGGCCACCGCGTCACAACGCTTCGGTGTGCTCGCGGCCGACGGGGACAGTTTCGACGTGGAGCTGCGCTGCTCCTGGTCACCCGACTGGGCGGAGACCGCCCTCGCATCCGACCGCGGCCCCGCGGGGCCGGACACGCAGGGCCGGCTGCCTTGGAGCGCCTCGGCGACGGTCGCCCACCTGCTCGCGTTCGGGGACCTGCTCGCGGCCATGGCCGGGCTTCCCCCACAACTGTCCKGAGTCATCACGCTACCAACTCGCCGGAGTTGACCGCGTCACACCGGCCCGCCGGACGGACAGCACCGCACCACCCACCGCGCGCCGCGGCCGACCTTCCACCGCGCACACCTCCCATTACCACGTCGTTACAAAGCGTATAAATAACGCGATTCGCTGTAGGACACGGCTACCTCCGTCAGGATTCAGACGTACGATCACCGATCGTGACGTCGACGGTTCCTGAATCAACACAGCAGGTCAGCGGGGGTGTCAGCGCAGAGGTGGAGGTACAGCCCAGCACCGGTGCTCATGAGCCCATCCCGCTGCTCATCCCTGCGGACGGGGTACCCCCCGTCATCGTTGACACCGCGGAACTCGCCGCGGCGGCGGAACGCCTCGCGGCCGGCATCGGGCCGGTCGCGTTCGACGCCGAACGTGCGTCCGGTTACCGGTACAGCCAGCGGGCCTACCTCGTCCAGATCCGACGGCGGGGCACGGGCTCGCTGCTCCTCGATCCGATCGCGCTCGAGGATCTGAGCGTCATCCAGGACGCGGTGGGCGGGGTCGAATGGGTGCTGCACGCCGCCAGCCAGGACCTTCCGTGCCTGTCCGARCTCGGTCTGCGGCCGAGTCTGCTGTTCGACACGGAGCTCGCCGGCCGGTTGCTGGGCTACGAACGGGTCGGGCTGGGGATAATGGTCGAACGGGTGCTGGGCTACGGGCTGGAGAAGGGCCATTCGGCCGCGGACTGGTCGACCCGCCCGCTTCCCGAGCCGTGGCTGCGCTACGCGGCACTCGACGTCGAGCTGCTGGTGGAGTTGCGCGACGCGCTCGAGGCGGAGCTGATCGAACAGAACAAGATCGAGTTTGCCCGGCAGGAGTTCGCCGCGATCGTCGCGGCCCCGCCACGCGAGCCACGGGCCGRGCCGTGGCGCCGGACGAGCGGGATCCACCGAGCCCGGTCCCGCCGCCAGCTGGCGGCGGTCCGGGCGATGTGGACCGCCCGGGACCGGCTAGCTCGTACCCGTGACGTCGCGCCGGGTCGCGTCCTCCCGGACAGCGCGATCATGGACGCCGTGCTGAACGCCCCCACCGACGCGGCCGCGCTGGTCCGGCTGCCCATCTTCTCCGGACCACGGATCCGCCGCACCGCGAACGTCTGGCTCGACGCCCTGCGTGGCGCCGCCGCACTGCCCGAGGAGGAGCTGCCCGCCCCGGCCGGACCGGGCGGCGACGGTCTGCCGCCGCCCAACCGCTGGGCCGAGCGCGACCCGGTGGCCGCGTCGCGGCTGGCCCGGGTGCGGGCCGCGCTGGCCGCCCTCGCCGCCGCCCACACGATGCCGGTGGAAAACCTCCTCGAGCCCGCGTTGTCCCGGCGGCTCGCCTGGTCCCCGCCGAATCCCCTGACGGACACGGCCGTCGCCGGGGCGCTGCGGACCGGCGGGGCACGCCCCTGGCAGATCAAGCTGACGGCCGCTCCCCTGCTCACCGTCCTCGCCGAGCCGCCGGCCGAACCGACGGAACCGGCCGAACCGGCCGAACCGGCAGCCGAGCCGGCGGGCTGACGACCGGATCCGCGGGTCGTGGGCCAGGGACGGACCGGCGCATCACGGCATCGGCCTCCCCGGGCATCCGGCATCCATGGCTCCGGGATGTCTACCGGCTGGTAACCGCTGCCGTAGGCTAGCCGTGCCGGCGGTATCCGCGCCGGTGCCGGCTGGCTGTCCAGGCCCTGGAACCGGGTTTCGGACAACGGCCGACGTTCGACGGCGACGAACCGGCGGTCGGTGGCGGCCGCGGGTCGGGAGGTCCCGTGTTCGGATCATCCAGAAACTTCGTACGCGACGTCGTGTTCGTCGACGGGGTCCGAACCCCGTTCGGGAAGGCCAAGGGCGTCTACGCCGAGACCCGTGCCGACGATCTGATCGTGCGGGTGATCCGGGAGCTGCTGCGACGCAATCCTTCCCTCCCCCCCGAGCGGATCGACGAGGTGGCGATCGCGGCCACCACCCAGATCGGCGATCAAGGCCTGACCATCGGCCGGGTCGCCGCCATCCTGTCCGGGTTGCCGGAAACGGTGCCGGGCTTCGCGATCGACCGGATGTGCGCAGGCGCCGTCACGGCGGTGACCACGACGGCCTCGTCGATCGCCGTCGGCGCCTACGACGTGGCCGTGGCCGGCGGGGTGGAACACATGGGCCGCCACCCGATGGGCGAAGGCGCCGACCTCAACCCCCGGTTCGTCGCCGAACGGCTCGTGGACACCTCCGCGCTGGTGATGGGCTCGACCGCCGAGAACCTGCACGACCGGTACCCCAAGATCACCAAATCGCGGGCGGACGCCTTCGCTCTGGCCTCCCAGGAGAAGGTCGCCAAGGCGTACGCGAACGGTCAGATCCAGCCCGACCTCGTCCCGGTGGCCGCCCGGCACGTCGAGACGGGCTGGGAGTTCGTCACCGTCGACGAGCCGCCGCGACCGGACACCACGCAGGCGGGGCTCGCCGGGCTGCGCACGCCGTTCCGGCCGCACGGGCGGGTGACCGCGGGCAACTCCGCCGGGCTCAACGACGGCGCCACCGGCTGCCTGCTCGCCGCCGCCGAGGTGGCGGCCGAGCTAAGCCTGCCGGCGAAGATGAGCCTGGTGGGTTTCGCGTTCGCCGGAGTCCCCCCCGAGGTGATGGGCGTCGGGCCGATCCCGTCGACGGAGAAGGCGCTGGCCCGCACCGGCCTGACCATCGACGACATCGGCCTGTTCGAGCTGAACGAGGCCTTCGCCGTGCAGGTCCTGGCCTTCCTCGACCACTTCGGCATCGCCGAGGACGATCCCCGGGTCAACCCGTACGGCGGGGCCATCGCGTTCGGTCACCCACTGGCGTCCAGCGGGGTGCGCCTGATGACCCAGCTCGCCCGGCAGTTCGCCGAGCATCCCGAGGTGCGCTATGGCATGACGGCGATGTGCGTGGGTCTCGGCATGGGCGCCACCACGATCTGGGCGAATCCGCACCACGCCGCGGCCAACTGAGCAGGTACGACGACCGAGCAGGCACGACGACCGACCCGGGACGACCCGTCCGACACGACCGGGCCCGCGGCGGAACCGAGGGGAGATCCATGACCATCGACGAGGTGACCCTGTCCTTCCCGGGCGAGGTCGTCACGGCCGCCCACGTCCGCTACGCGCGGCTGCCCGAGGTGGCCGGGCCCGTCGCCCTGATCACCCTCGACAACGGTCATGACCACACCCGGCCGAACACCTTCGGCCCGGCCGGCCTGCGGTCCCTGCTCGCCGCCGTCGACGAGATCGAGGCGCACGACCCGCCGGTCGCCGCGATCGCCGTCACCGGCAAGCCGTTCATCTTCAGCGTGGGTGYGGACCTGTCCTTCCGCTCATCGCTCACCGACCCGGAGCGGATCCGCCCCTCGCTCGCGGCGCTCGGCCGCCTCGGGCACGAGGCCTTCGCCCGGGTGGGTGAGGGTCGCCTGGGTGACCGGAAGGTCCCGACCTTCGCCCTCGTCAACGGGGCGGCGCTGGGCGGCGGGCTGGAGCTGGCCCTGCACTGCGACTACCGGGCGCTGTCCGCCGGCATTCCCGCACTCGCCTTCCCAGAGGTCTTCCTCGGCCTCGTCCCGGGCTGGGGMGGCACCCAGCTGCTGCCCAACCTCATCGGCGCCGAACGGGCGGTGTCCGTCGTCATCGGCAACGCGCTCAGCCAGAACCGCATGCTGCGCGGCCGGCAGGCGTTCGAGCTGGGTCTCGGGGACGTGCTGCTGGAGCCGGCGGACTTCCTGGCGGAGGCGCTGCGCTGGGTGGGCCAGGTGCTGCGCGGCGATGTCGACCCGGTGGCCGCCCGCGCGCCGGTCGAGCGGGGGGCGGGCTGGGCGGAGGCGATCGCACGGGGCCGGACGCTCGCCGACGCGAAGCTGCACGGGGCCGCGCCGGCCGCCTACCGGGCGTTGGACCTCCTCGCGCTCGCCGAGACCGCCGACCGCGCCACCGGGTACGCGGCCGAGACCGAGGCCCTCGCCGATCTGTCCGTCAGCGACGAACTCGCCGCCAGCCTGTACTCCTTCGACCTCGTGCAGAAGCGGGCGAAGCGGCCGGTGGGCGGGCCGGACCCGGCGCTGGCCCGGCCCGTGACGAAGGTCGGGGTGGTCGGCGCCGGCCTCATGGCAAGCCAGCTCGCCCTCGTGTTCGCGCACCGGCTCGAGGTGCCGGTGGTGCTCACCGACATCGACCAGGCCCGGCTCGACGCCGGGGTCGCGGGGGTCCACCAGGAGGTCGACAACCTCCTGCTGCGCCACCGCATCACCCCCGACCAGGCGAACCGCTACAAGGCGAACGTCACCGGATCCCTGACCAAGGACGCCTTCGCGGACGCGGACCTCGTCATCGAGGCCGTCTTCGAGAACCTGGCCGTCAAGCGGACCGTGCTCGCGGAGCTCGAGGCCGTCGTGGCGCCCACGGCCGTGCTCCTGACGAACACCTCGGCGCTGTCGGTCACCGAGATGGCCGCTGGGCTCGATCATCCCGAACGGGTAGCCGGGCTGCACTTCTTCAATCCGGTGTCGGTCCTCCCCCTGGTCGAGGTGGTCCGCGCTGCCCGCAGCGACGACGCCACCATCGCGACGACGCTGGCCGTGGCGAAGAACCTGAAGAAGAACGCGGTCCTGGTCGCCGATGCCCCGGCGTTCGTCGTCAACCGGCTGCTGACGCGGTTCCTCGGGGAGGTGCTCGGCGCGACAGAGGGCGGTACGCCGCTCGAGGAGGCCGACCACGCCCTCGATCCGCTGGGGCTGCCGATGTCCCCGATGACCCTGCTCGCCCTCGTCGGGCCGCCGGTCGCCCTGCACGTCGCGGAGACACTGCACGCGGCGTTCCCGGACCGGTTCCGGCGGCCGACGGCTCTCGCCCGGCTGGTCGAGGCGGGCCGGAGCGGCGTCTACACCACGGGCCCGGACGGCGTCCAGACCGTCGACCCGGACGCCGCCGCGCTCATCTTCACGCCGTCCCCGGCCGCCACCCCGCTGACCGGGGACGAGGTACGCGAGGCGGCGCTGCGGGCGCTCGCCGAGGAGATCCATCTGATGCTGACCGAGAAGATCGTCGCGGAGGCCGCCGACATCGACCTGTGCATGATCCTCGGCGCCGGCTGGCCGTTCCACCTCGGCGGCATCACGCCCTACCTGGACCGTAGCGGCATCAGCGAGGCCGTCACCGGGCAGCGCTTCGCCCCGCCGGGGGTCGCCACCCTGCGCTGATCCAATCGGCCGCCCTGACCATCGGCGCCGGTCAGGCCGTGCGGACCGGTGGCTCGTCGTCGCCACCGCCGCGTCGGCCATCGCCGGGGGAATCATCGAACGGGCCCGGCTGCTGAAGATCCGGGGGCAGCGACGGGTCCAAGGAGAACGGGGCGCCGGGCGTCAGCAGGCAGTAGCTTCCGGATTCCTTTCCCACCTGGTACGTCTCGTGGCTCGCCGCGGCGCTGCCGCGCCGGACGTCGACCTGAACCTCCCGGACCGTCGGGGAACCCACGGACCGGTGGATCTGCACTCTTCGCACGGCGAACGAGGCGATACCGCCCTGGACATCGTCCAGAGCCCGCATGATGATGGCGAACTCGGACGCTGGGCGGCGTTCCTGGACCGACGGGCAGAGGCGGACGTAAGCGGCCTCGTAGCGCGAGTCCCTGACCTCCATCAGGTAGGCGCGGACGGCGTTGGCAGGGCCGTCGGTGGAGCGGAGGAGCAGGAACAGACCGGTTCCGCCCGCGCCGGTCAGGAGGGCGAGCACGAGGACGAGCGGGATCAGCCACCGGGCCCGACTACGGCGGGGTGCCGGCGGCCCGCCCGGCCACCCGGGGCCGCCCCACGAGATCGGCGGGACGGGCGGGGGCCACCCGGGTGGCCGTTGCGGGTCATGGTGCACCCCCCACCCTCCTCCCACTTTCCTCACATTCGCTCCTGCATCGCATCATCAGTACACAACAGCCGAGCACCCCGCTGCCGTAGGGCGACACCGACGAGCGCCCAGACCAGGTCGGCGATCGTGGCGAGAAGCCGCGCCACCAACGCGACCAGGGTCGCCGGCCCGCTGGCGACCGCCGGCGCCAGCGCCAGCACCAGCACCGCCTCCCGCACCCCCGCCCCGGCGGGCAGCACCAGTACCAGGAATCCGGCGGTCCAGGCCAGGGCATAGGCCCCGAGGGAGAGCAGCAACAGCCGGCCGCCACCGACCGCCGGATGCAGATCCCGGACGAGCAGCCAGGTCGCCACCCCATAGCAGCAGAAGCTGAGCAGCAACCAGCCGGCTCCGGCGGYGACGGCCCGCGGGGGCAGCGGTTCGGTCAGCGGTGGGCGGCGCAGCAGCCGGAATGCCAGCGCCAGCAGGCGGGACAGCACCGGGGGACAGAGCACGACGACGAAGACGGGCACGACCGCCAGCGCCCACCAGTAGTCGGCGAGCGCCTGCGCGGAGACGAACGGCAGGGTGACCGCCGCGGCGAGCCCCCCGCTCGGCACCGCGAGCGCCAACACGACCAGGCTCGCCGAAGCCGCCTTCGGCCGGGAGACGCCGTGGTCGCGGGAGAGCTCCATCTGCGCGAGCACCGGCCACACGCTGCCCGGGATATATTTGCCGATCTGCCCGACGAAGAAGATCCGCACAGCGGCCCGCAGGGGAAGCGCGGCGCCCAACCCCCCCAGCAACGCCCGCCAGGACAACACGGTGGTACCGACGGCAAGCACGGTGACCACACCCGAGGCCACCACGCCGCCCACGGTGAGCGAGCGGACGGACTCCTCGATCTCGTTCCACTGGCTGACCATGGCGAGAACCAGTAGCCCGAGGGCCACCAGAAGCGCACCACGCACGGCCCACCAGCGTGGGCCGTGCCCAGCCCGGCGGCGGGAGGCGGCGCCCTGGCGCGCCGACACGGTGTGCTCACCCACCTGGTCAGCCTAGGACGGCGGTCGGGCCGCCACCGCGCCGGGCCCCGACACGGTGGCGGATCCCGACACGGTGGCGGGTCCTTGCCCGTCGGACCCCGATGACCGGGCGGCACCCGGGTGCGTCCGGGATCAGCGCACCCGAGTCAGAGCACCGGGATCAGCGCACCCGAGTCAGAGCACCGGGGTCAGCGCGCCGCGGTCAGCGCTGGTCGCCGATGGCCTCRCCGGCCCGCTCGCCCGCCGGGGCCGCTTCGCCGGGCGAGGTCGGGTCGTCCTCGATCRCCGGCTGGCGCTTCGCGACGGCCTCGACGACCTTGCGGGCGAGGTCCTGCGGGGCAAGCCCGACCTCGGCCATGACCTCGTCCCGCTTGCCGTGGTCGAGGAAGCGCTGGGCGATGCCGAAGTCCCGCAGGGGCACGTCAACGTCGGCGTCGCGCAGCAGCTGGGCCAGCGCCGCCCCGACCCCGCCGACCCGGCCGTTATCCTCGACGGTGACGACGAGGTCGTGGGCGCGGGCAAGATCGATCAGCGCCGGGTCCAGTGGCTTGACCCACCGCGGGTCGACAACGGTGATGCCGATGCCCTGGCTCGCGACCCGCTCCGCGACCTCCAGGCAGGTGGCGGCCATCGCGCCGATGGAGACCAGCAGCACCTCGCGGCGCTGGRCCACCTTCGGCGAACGGTAGAGCACGTCCACCCCGCCGACCGTGTCAATCGCCGGCACGTCCACGGCGACCTTGCCCTTGGGGAAACGCACGACGGTCGGGCCGTCGGTGTCACCCACGGCCTCACGCAGCTCCGCCCGCAGGGTCGGCGCGTCCCGCGGGGCGGCGATCGCGAGCCCCGGGACGACCTGCAGGAACGACAGGTCCCACATGCCGTTGTGCGACGCCCCGTCCTMCCCGGTGATGCCGGCCCGATCGAGCACGAACGTCACGGGCTGGCGGTGCAGGGCGACGTCCATCAGGACCTGGTCGAACGCGCGGTTGAGGAACGTGGCGTAGAGACACACGACGGGCTTGAGCCCACCCATCGCGAGCCCGGCGGCCGAGGTGACGGCGTGCTGCTCGGCGATACCGACGTCGAACACCCGGTCCGGGTAGGCCTTGGCGAAGGCGCCGAGACCAACCGGCTGGAGCATCGCGGCGGTCAGCGTGACGACGTCGGGCCGCTCGGAACCGATCTGCACGATCTCGTCCGAGAAGATGCTCGTCCAGCTGATGGTCTTCGACGTCGACACCGGCTTGCCGGTCGCCGGGTCGATGATGCCGACGCCGTGGAAGTTGTCGGCGTCGTCCTGCTCCGCCGGCGGGTAGCCGAAGCCCTTGCGGGTCACGCAGTGGACGATGACGGGCCCGCCGAAATCCCGAGCCCGGCGCAGGGCCGACTCGACCGCGACGACGTCGTGGCCGTCGACCGGGCCGACGTACTTCAGGCCGAGGTCCTCGAACATGCCCTGCGGCTGGACGACGTCTTTGATGCCCTTCTTGATGCCGTGCAGCGCGTCGAACAGCGGGGGGCCGACCAGCGGGGTGCGGCCGAGGACCTGCTTGACGACGTCGAGGACCTGCTCGTACTCGGGCGCCAGCCGCAGCGCGGCGAGGTGGTCGGCGAGGCCGCCGATCGTCGGTGCGTAGGAGCGGYCGTTGTCGTTGACGACGATGACGACGGGCCGGTCGTCGGCGGCGATGTTGTTCAGCGCCTCCCAGCACATCCCGCCGGTCAGGGCGCCGTCACCGACGACGGCGACGACGGCCCGGTCCTCACCACGCAGCGCGTAGGCACGCRACAGCCCGTCGGCGTAGGACAGGGCGGTCGAGGCGTGCGAATTCTCGATGATGTCGTGCTCGGACTCGRCCCGGCTGGGGTAGCCGGAAAGGCCACCCCGCTGGCGCAGCCCGGAGAAATCGTCCGCCCGGCCGGTCAGAATCTTGTGCACATAGGACTGATGGCCGGTGTCCCAAAGGATGCGGTCGAATGGCGAATCAAACACACGATGTATTGCCAACGTCAGCTCGACAGCCCCCAGATTCGGCCCGAGGTGACCTCCCGTACGCGCGACTGCGTGAATGAGGAAATCACGGATCTCGGCCGCCAGGGTGGCGAGCTCCTCGTGGTCGAGGCGCTTGACGTCCTGCGGACTACTGATCGTGGACAGAAGCGACACGGCGTGAACTCCCTCTCCCGAAAGGGGATCGGTCCGGGTCCGRCAAAGTCTACGCAGCCCGTCTGGCCCCTTGCAGACGGGCACCCGACATGTGAGTTCCTCGTAGACCGTCAGGCAATAGGCCTGATCGCGGTAGAATCCACCTCCCCGGTTGTCCACTATTGGTCCGGATCCGAGTACGCGGATGCACACACTCTGTCGGCGTGGCGCGCGGGCGACACGCCGGCACGACCAGGTCGTGTCGGGAGCGGCCGGAAGTGGAGTCCACGGCCTTCCGGCGACACTTCTGGTACCGACGCAATCACACCAGGTTCGGATTCCGGTCCGCGCCGCGCGGCTCGAGCAGTGCCACGCACTCGACGTGGGCGGTCATCGGAAACAGGTCGAAGGCGCGCAACACGACGAGGTCGTAGCCCGCGGCCGCCGCGGCGGCGAGGTCCCGACCCAGCGCGACAGGATCGCAGGCGACGTAGGCGACCGCGCGGGGGCGATGGGCGAGCAGCGCGGCCACCACCGCCGGGCCCGCCCCGGTGCGCGGCGGGTCGAGCACCGCGAGATCGACCCGGCCGGCCGGCCCGCCCGTACCGACCACCCCACGAACGGTAGCCGGCGTCACCCGCAACGCCCGCAGCGAGACCCATGGCAGATCGGCGAGGTTGTTCGCCGCGGCCGCGACCGACGCGGCGTCGGACTCCAGCGCGATGACGCGGCCAGYGGCGCCGACATCCTCCGCGAGGAACGCCGCGAACAGGCCCGTCCCGGCATACAGGTCGAGCGCGGTCTCCCCGGCTCGGGGACGCAGGGCCTCGCGGACCGCGTCCACCAGCACGCCGGGAGCCGCCGGATGGACCTGCCAGAACACCTCCGGCCCGAGCCGGAACCTCCGCCCCCCCACCACCTCGACGACCTCCCCGGGGGCTCCGACCTCCCCGGGATCCTCGCCGGTCCCGGCGTGCTCGTCGTTGACGACCGTCCCGGCACCGGCGGGATGCACCGCCACGGCCACCTGCCCGGTCGCCGGGCTGGCCGCGACCTCGACGGCGTCGGCCCCAGGAAACCGCCGGCCGGCGAGCGCCGCGAGGACGAGGGGGTGGGCGATGCGGCAGTCCGGCGTCGCCACCACCTCGTGCGAGCGGCTCGCCCGCAGCCCGACCTCGCCGCCGGCCGTCACCGCGAAGCGCATCCGGGTCCGCCACGCCAGTCCGTCGTCGGCGCCACCGGGCCGGTCGGATCCGGTCAGCCGCTCCGGACCGCCGACGGGCACCGCCTCGACCAGCACCTCCAGCGCCGGCTCGGCGCCGGGTCCGGCCTCGGCCGCCGTCCCTAGGCCGGACCCGGCGTGCGCGGGGCTGACCCGGGCGTCGAGGCCGCCGAACCGCCGAAGGGCGTCGGCCACGACCTCGGCCTTACCGCGCCGCTGCGCCGCGAGGCCGGCATGCTGCCAGTCGCACCCCCCGCACAACCCTGGACCGGTGTGCGGGCAGGGCGCGACCACCCGGTCCGGCGAGGGCGTCAGGACGGCGACCGCGTCCGCCCGCCAGTACCGCTCGTGGGAGGCGTCGGTAACTCGGGCACGAATCCGTTCGCCGGGCAGGGCATGGCGGACGAACACCACCCGACCGCCCGAGCGGGCGACGCAGAAGCCGCCGTGGGCCACCGGCCCGACGTCGAGGTCGAGCAGCGAGCCGACCGCGATCCCCGGCACGCGGGCCTGCCGTGCGGTGCCCCCGAAGACGCGCGATCGCGCGGGCCGACGCTGTCGACTCACCGCTTCCGCTCCAACGGGCCGGGAAGCGTGGCCCGGCCCTGTCGCACCGCGCCCGCCCCGGTTCGTTCGAACCGCTGCTCGGCCAGCCTGGACGAGGCGAGCTGCCAGGGCACGCTGGTGACCATGACGCTGGGCTGGAAGAGCAGCCGGGCCTTGAGCCGCAGCGCGCTCTGGTTGTGCAGGAGATGCTCCCACCAGTGACCGACGACGTACTCCGGGACGTAGACGGCGACGACGTCGCGGGGGCTCTCCCGCCTGATCCGGGCGACGTAGTCCAGCACCGGGCGGGTCACCTCCCGGTAGGGGGAGGCCAGCACCACGAGATCGACGGTGATCCCCCGCTCCGTCCACGCCTTGCGGAGCCGATCGGCCTCCGCCTGGTCGACGGCGACCGTGACCGCGACGAGGCTGTGCGGCCGCGACGCCTTGGCGTAGGCCAGGGCCCGCAGTGTCGGGGCATGGATCTTACTGACGAGGACGACGGCGTGGATCCGGGAGGGCAGGGTCGGCGGCCCGGGTTCCGGGGTGAGTTCRACCGCGACCCGGTCGTAGTGAGCCCTGATCCCCCGCATCCCGAGAAAGATGATCGGGATAGCCAGACAGACGATCCAGGCACCGTGGGTGAACTTCGTGACCAGCACGAGGATCAGCACGGTGCCGGTGAGGCAGGCGCCGAAGAAGTTGATCGCCTGAGACCGGCGGATCCGCCGGCGGGCGGCCGGATCGGACGCCGCCGGGTCGTCCGAGCGCAGGATGCGTGCCCAGTGCCGCACCATCCCGGTCTGGCTGAGGGTGAACGAGATGAAGACCSCGAGGATGTAGAGCTGGATCAGGGCGGTGACCTGCGCGTCAAACACGACGATCAGCAGGATCGCGAAGCCGGCGAGCAGCACGATCCCGTTGGAGTAGGCCAGTCGGTCACCGCGGGTGTATAGCTGACGCGGCAGGTAGCCGTCGCGGGCGAGGATCGAACCCAGCACCGGGAAGCCGTTGAAGGCGGTGTTCGCCGCCAGCATCAGGATGAGAGCGGTGACGACGGCGATGTAGCCGAAGCCGGGCGATCCGTCCCCGAAGACGGCGGCGGCGACCTGGGCGATCACGGTCCGCTGCTCACCACTGGCGCCGATCAGGTCCCCGGTGTGCTCAGCGACATGCACGTCGGAGATCAGAGCCAGCGCGGTGACGCCGCCGAACATCGTGACTGCGATAAGCCCCAGCATCAGCAGGGTGGTCGCGGCGTTGCGGCTCTTGGGCTTCCGGAACGCGGGCACCCCGTTACTGATCGCCTCGACCCCGGTGAGCGCCGTGCATCCCGAGGCGAACGCCCGCAACACCAGGAACACCAGGGCGAATCCCGCGTAGTCACGCTCGGCGACCACCTGGTACCCAGCACTCTTGGCCCGCGGCGGATGACCGACGGCCGCCTGGACCAGCCCGGTGACGATCATTACGAAGATGCCGAGCACGAAGCCGTAGGTCGGGATGGCGAACGCCGTGCCGGACTCGCGCACCCCACGCAGGTTCATTATCGTCAGTAGGACGACGATGACGACCGCGAGGAGCACCTTGTGCGCGGCGAGCCCGGTGATAGYGGACGTCAGGTTCGCGACACCGGCCGACACCGACACCGCGACCGTGAGGACGTAGTCAACCAGCAGGGAACTGGCCACCAGCAGGCCGGCCCGCGGGCCCAGGTTGACCGAGACGACCTCGTAGTCGCCGCCGCCGCTCGGGTAGGCGTGCACGTTCTGCCGGTAGGACGCCACCACCGTCAGCATCAGGATGGCGACGGCTCCAGCAAGCCAGGGCGAGATGTGGTAGAAGGCCAGCCCACCCAGCGACAGGACAAGCAGGATCTCCTCGGTCGCGTACGACACCGAGGAAAGGGCATCGCTCGCGAAGACGGGCAAAGCGATGCGTTTAGGGAGCAATGTCTCCCCAAGCCGGTCGCTCCCGATCGGTCGACCGACGAAACCGCGCTTGAGGCGGTCCGTGAGCGCCACGCGGCGATGCTACCGACGCCAGCCACGCAGTTCAGTATCAGTGTGACGTGGCACACAGATACTCCGTATCCGGAGATCCGGCCACGTGACCTGCGCCGGTCAGCCCGGATCGGACTACCCTCAACCCTTGTGCACGTCGTGATCCTCGGCTGCGGCCGAGTCGGCTCCGCGCTTGCCCGCAGCGTCGAACGGTTCGGCCACTCAGTGGCAATCATCGACCAGAACCCCGCCGCGTTTGGGCGGCTACCGCAGGA
Source organism: Frankia sp. CgMI4 (assembly GCF_001756285.1). NCBI lineage: Bacteria > Bacillati > Actinomycetota > Actinomycetes > Frankiales > Frankiaceae > Frankia > Frankia sp. CgMI4. Next base: position 19,943 of record NZ_MAQZ01000091.1, on the reverse strand, counting down.
TTTTACCGGTCTGCGGGTCACCGGGATGGGCTTCGACCGCGACACCCTCATCGAGGCGGGCATCGAGCAGGCCGCCGCGTTCGCCGCCGTCTCCAGCGGGGACAATTCGAACATCATCGCCGCCCGGGTGGCCCGCGAGATGTTCGGGGTCGAGCGGGTCGTCGCGCGGATCTACGATCCCCGCCGGGCCGAGGTCTACGAGCGGCTCGGTATCCCCACCGTCGCCACGGTGCGCTGGACCCGGGACCAGATCCTCGACCGGCTCCTACCCGACGCTGTCACGCCGCAGTGGTCCGACCCGTCGGGCTCGGTGCTGCTGGCCGCTATCCCACCCGGACCCGCCTGGGTGGGCCGCCGGATCCGGGAGTTGGAGGAGTCCGCCGGGGTACGGGTGGCCTGCGTGACCCGGTTCGGCGAGGGTGTCCTGCCCGATGCCCGCACCCTCGTCCAGGACGGTGACGTGGTGCACGTGGCGGTGACGAAGGCGCACGCCTCCGAGGCGGACACGGTGCTGCGCACCGGGCCGGACGGCAAGGACTCCGGGTAGATCCGGGCAGATCTGGGCAGATCCGGGTAGACGATGCCGCGCGAAGAGGAGAAGCGATGAGCGTGCGCCGGGTGGTGATCGCGGGGGCGGGCAAGGTCGGCCGGTCCATCGCCGCCGAACTGCTGGAGAACGGCTCCGAGGTGCTCATCATCGAGCGGGATCCGCAGAAGATCCGGACCGACGCGCTACCGGAGGCCCGGTGGCTGCTCGCGGACGCCTGCGAGCTGTCCCAACTCGACGCGGCCGGGCTGAATGAGTACACCGTCCTGGTGGCCGCCACCGGGGACGACAAGGTGAACCTCGTCGTCTCGTTGCTCGCGAAGACCGAGTTCGGCGTGCCCCGGGTAGTGGCGCGGGTCAACCATCCCAAGAACGAGTGGCTGTTCACCGAGTCGTGGGGGGTGGACGTGGCGGTGTCCGCGCCGCGCCTAATCACGGCTCTGGTCGAGGAGGCCGTCAGCGTCGGCGACCTCGTCCAGCTGATGCGGTTCCGGCAGAGCGATGCATCCCTCGTCGAGCTGACGCTGGCCGAGAACGCGCCGGTGATCGGCCAGCGGCTCAGCGAGATCACCCTGCCGGCGGACAGCGCCTTGGTGGTGATCCTGCGTGACGGACGGGCGGTCGTTCCCTCGCCCGACGCCACGTTGGAAGACGGCGACGAGATTCTCGCGGTCACGACAAATGCCGAGGCCGAGGAGAAGCTCGCTGTGCTGCTCGGTCAGGCGCCGGCAGGCGCGGGCGCGCCGGGCTGACGCGCGACAGGCTGGCGATGCGGAGGCGGTCAGCCGGCAGGCCRCCGCTCGCCGCGCGGGGGCTCGCCGCGCGGGGCGTCCTCGGCCAGCACCTCGCCGGCCACGACCGTCGAGTCGGTGGCGGCGGGGGGCAGCGGTGCGATCCGGCGGACGATGGCGAAGCTGGCCAACACCGCGACACCGAACAGCGGAAGTCCCAGGGCGATGTTGGCCGCGGCCAGCCAGCCGGGCTGGTCGGCGAGGTAGAGCACCCCCTGCACGACGAACCGCACACCGAACACAGCGATCCAGACCACCGTCGCCCACACCGCGGCCCGCCGCTGGCAGGGTACCCGCTGCCAGCTCGCATAGCGGCTGTCCAGACCGGCCATGAGATACCCCGCCACCGGCCGGCGCAGGACGATCGACAGCAGGGCCACCACCCCCCAGAGCGCGTTCTTCGYGATGCTGGGCAGGAAGAACCCCTTCGCATTCCCGGTACGAGAGGCCACGAATGCGGCGACCGCCACGGCGAACAACCCCGAGAAGGTCTGCTGGGTCGGCTCACGGCGCACGATGYGCAGCGCCAGCAGAGCGGCCGCCGTGGCAATGGCGACCGCGATGCCGGCGGTCAGTCCGGCCTCGGCGTTCACCGTCACGAACGCCACGGTGGGCACGGAGCTGTCGATGATCCCCCGTGGGCCGCCGATGGCCTCGGACATCGTCATCGGCGGCGTGTCGGGAGATGGCGTACGTGGCATGTCTGGTTGGGATCCCGTCGGGTTGGGCGGACCCGCCGACCTAGGCGCTCGCCGACGGAACGGGGAGTAGTTCGTAACGCGGGTTGAAGATGATCGGACGGTTCTCCTGCACGGTAACGCGCCCGGAGGCCTTGACCGACGCGCCAGCCCGCAGGCCCGGGATGTCCCGGCGGCCGAGGAAGACCAACGTGACGGTGCCGCTACCGTCGTAGATGTCGACCTCCAGGGCCGGTGCACCCGACCGCGCACGTACCGTCACGGCCTGGATGGTACCCGCGACGCAGATCTCGTCCCGGTCACGACAGCCGCTCATCGGGGCGGCACCCGCCGCCGCCGAGGCCGCCTGGAGGTCCTCGGCGTCGAGCTCGCTCGTCCCTGCTGTCAGTCTGTGSAGCTTGCGCCCCAACCAGCCGCGTGACTCGCCCACGGCTCCTCCGATCCGGCTCGCCGGCGACTCGGCGCAAGCAACTGCGGCTCGAGCACGTCCAGCACGTTCAACACGTCTCATGCAACGCATGACCGGTACTCAATGTGCCCGCCCCGCATGGCGCCTTCGGCGCAATGCGGGGACCCCGGGCACAGGGCGCCGTACGGGGTCTCCGTCGAATCACCTCCGGTGACCCTCCTGGGAGAACCATCGGGCGCCTTCGGCGCAATGCGGGGACCCCGGGCACAGGGCGGTCAGCGGATCTCGGCTATACGCGCACCGCGCACGGGCATCTCGGGCCGTCCGCTGGTCGCCGAGGCGACCGGTCCGCCGGAACCATCGGGGTGATCGGGGTGATCGGTGATCTCTTTAGGCAGCCTCAGGGGCAACGGATCCCGCACCGGCATCGCGCCGTCACCACGAGAAATGATCAGATTGCGCAACGCGGCGTCCAGGAGGGGGCCGGCCGCCGGATCCTGTCCGGCCGCGCCAGTCACCACCGCCCGCAGAAACCAGCGCGGACCGTCCACACCGATCATCCGGCCCGGCACGGTCTCGCCCGGCCGCCCGGTCGGCAAGCTCATCCGCAGTTCGGGGCCGTAGCGACCGTCCGCCTCCGACCCACCGCCCCCCTGAATGGTCTCCAGGATCTCGGCCCGCACCTCGTCCCACAGGCCCCGGCTCTTCGGCGCCGCGAAGACGGAGAGCTCCATCGCGCTGCGCCCGTCGGTCACCAGCACCGTCAGCGGCTTGCCGGTCGACTCCTCGACCTGGAACTGCACCTGCATGCCGTCGAGCGCCGGAATCCGCAACGACCCGAGATCGAGGCGATGCACGTCGTCATCGGGTGCCTGCGCGATGTCGTAGGGACCATCGGGCTCCGACGAGCCCCGCGAGGTGACCTTCTCGGGGACGTCCATCTCGGAGGCCCCGCGACGGTCGAACTCCCTACGTCCTCGTCCGAACACCGGTGGTCTCCTTTCCTGCCCCCCCGGCGGACCCGAAACCCCCCGTGGAGCCGAACCCGCCGCTTCCGCGCACCGAGGCCGGCAGCTCATCGACCTCCCGGAACACGGCGTGCTCCACGCGCTGCACGACCAGCTGGGCGATCCGGTCGCCCCGATGCAGGATGATCGTGTCAGATCGGTCGGTATTGATCAGAACGACTTTGATTTCTCCACGGTAACCGGCGTCCACCGTTCCCGGGGCGTTGACCACGGACAGGCCGTGCCGCGCGGCCAGGCCACTGCGCGGATGGACGAACGCCGCGTACCCGGCCGGCAGGGCGATGCTCAGACCGGTTCCGACCGTCGCCCGCTCCCCCGGGCCGAGCGTCACGTCCTGGGCCGTCACCAGGTCCGCCCCCGCGTCCGACGGCTGGGCGTACGCCGGCAGCGCCAGCTCGCGGTCCGACCGGCGGACGAGGATCTCCACCCGACCCGGTACGGCGGGCGCGGGCTGCACGGCGAGTGGCACCGCGGACGCGGGAGGCGGGGCGGTGGGCGTCGTCGGATCGGTGGCGGTCATGGCTCTCCTGGTCGAGGGTGCCCGGTCCGGGCGTGACCCCCACGCTAGGCCATGGCCCTCGTCCCGCCATCGGCCTGCCGGTCCGACGGGCCGCAGCAAGCCCCGGACTCCGGCGGGCGTATCCCGGCGTGATCGGATAGCAGATGATCCGAGAGGCCAAGACGATCCGAGGGGCCAAGCAGGCCGGTCGGGGTAAGCAGGGGGCGGGCGGACCGACATGGTCCTCGCCGAGGAACGAGAGGTGTGGGGTGGCGAAAGCAGCGTCAAAGCTGGGATGGAAGATCGTCAGCGGAGGGGCGACCGCGCTCGCGGGCATGGCCGCGAGCCGAGTCGTGAACGCCCTGTACCGCAAGGTACGCAAGTCCGACCCGCCGGCCAACCCGGCGGACCCGGACACCGCCTGGACGGAGGCCGTCGCCTGGGCGGCGATCTCGGGTCTCGCGATCGGGATCGGCCGGTTGGCGGCCGAGCGCGCGGCCGCGCGCGGATGGGCCCGGGCGACGGGTTCACCGCCGCCCGGCATGCTCCACCCGAAGACCTCCTTCTCCGAGKAGTGGACGGCATCCGAGGACTGAACGCGTGACCGACGAGCACCGACCACGAGCCRCTCTCCGGGGTACCCGGCTGCTCCTTTCCAGGCACGATGGGATCAACCGGTGCGCCGTCCGGATCGGCGGCGTCGCGATCAGCGGGAGGCTCGGATGGCCGTGTACGCCCTGGGGGACGCCGTCCCCACCATCGATCCCACGGCCTACGTCCATCCGGACGCGACGGTCATCGGCACGGTGACGATCGGGCCCGAGTCCACGGTGTGGCCGGGCGCGGTGCTGCGTGGCGACTACGGGACGATCGAGATCGGTGCCCGCACGTCCATCCAGGACGGCACGGTGATCCACGCCACCGAGGAGCTCACCACGGTAGTGGGCGACGACTGCACCGTCGGGCATCTGGCTCACCTGGAGGGTTGTGTCGTCGAGGACGGCGCCCTGGTCGGTTCCGGTTCGGTGGTACTCCACCGGGTCCGGATCGGCCGGGGCGCGCTGGTCGGCGCGGGCGCGGTCGTCGTGGGCGGCACGGTCGTGCCGCCGGGCGCGAGGGCGCTCGGCGTGCCGGCGAAGATCCTGCCGGACTCCGTCGCCCCGGGTGCCCTCGCCGCCGGGGCCGCGATCTACGTGGCGAACGGCARGCACTACCGCGAGCAGCTACGCCGGATCGACTGACCGGTCGACCGCCGGGCCACCCACGCCTCGCCCAGCCCTCCCGGCGGGTCCGCCGACGGCCCGACGGCCGGTGCGCCCGAGGTCTCACCGTTGGGTCCCCACCCAGGTGAGCGGATGTCTCAGAGAGTGTCACAGCCGACGCCGCGCCACGTAACGGCGCGTTCCTACCGTCGTGGCATCACCCGCACCTCGGAGGATCATCTATGAGCGCCACGCTGGAAGGCGTCCCGACTACCGGCACCGTGACCGGTCCGTCCCGACGCGGCCACTGGATCGACGACTGGCGGCCCGAGGACCGCACCTTCTGGAACAACGGCGGTTCCCGCATCGCCCGCCGAAACCTGATCTTCTCGATCCTGGCCGAGCACATCGGGTTCTCGATCTGGTCGCTGTGGGCGGTGACGGTCCTGTTCCTCGGACCGGCCTACCACATCGACCCGGCCGGCAAGTTCCTGTTGACCTCGCTGCCCGCGCTCGTCGGCAGTGCGCTGCGGATCCCCTACACCTTCGCCGTCGCCCGGTTCGGGGGGCGTAACTGGACCATCTTCAGCGCGGCGTTGCTCCTCGTGCCGACGATCCTCGCGGCCGTCGTTCTCTCCCCCGGCGTCTCCTACCCCACCCTGCTGATCGTCGCCGCGGTCGCGGGGGTCGGAGGCGGTAACTTCGCCTCCTCGATGACCAACATCAACGCCTACTACCCGGAGCGGCTGAAGGGCTGGGCCCTGGGGCTGAACGCCGGCGGCGGAAACCTGGGGGTGGCCGCGATCCAGCTTGTCGGCCTGCTCGTCCTCGCCACCGCCGGCAAGGACCACCCCCGGGTCGTCCTTGCCGTCTACATCCCGCTGATCGTCCTGGTGACGCTCGGCGCGGCGCTGTTCATGGACAACCTGTCGAGCGCGAAGAACGACCGGGGGGCGATGCGCGACGTCGCCCGTGACGGTCACACCTGGGTGATGTCGCTGCTCTACATCGGCACGTTCGGGTCGTTCATCGGGTTCGGCTTCGCGTTCGGCCAGGTGCTCCAGGTGCAGTTCCACGACCAGTTCAGCACCYCGATCAAGGCCGCCTACCTGACCTTCCTCGGTCCGCTGCTCGGCTCGCTGATCCGCCCGGCCGGCGGCATCCTGGCGGACCGCGTCGGCGGAGCGAAGGTCACCTTCGTCAACTTCGTGGCGATGGCGGCCGCGGCCGCGATCGTGCTCGTCGCCTCGCTGACGGAGTCGCTTCCTCTGTTCCTGGTCGGGTTCATCGCGCTGTTCGTCTTCAGTGGCGTCGGGAACGGGTCGACGTACAAGATGATCCCGGCGATCTTCCGGGCGAAGGCCCAGGCCAGCATCGACGCCGGTGGCGACCCGGTCGCGGCGCAGCACTCGGCCCGKCGGCTGTCCGGAGCCCTCATCGGCCTGGCCGGCGCGATCGGCGCGTTCGGCGGGGTGCTGGTGAACCTGGCCTTCCGGCAGTCGTTCCTGAGCTACCGGACCGGCAACGCGGCGTACATCTCCTTCATCGCCTTCTACGCGCTGTGCTTCGTGGTGACCTGGTTCGTGTATCTGCGGCCCTCGGCCAGGCGTCTTGCCGGCATCTGATCCCGGCTGTGCCCGGTGTTCAGGCCAGTTCGACGGCGACGGCGATCTCGCCGCCGGTCGGGCTCAGCGTGAGCTCCCGGATGCTGCCGGCGCTGCGCAGGTCCGCGGCCACCGACTCGACGAGGGCGACGAGGTCGGCCTCGCCGCTGATCCGGACGCTCGCGACCTCGGCCTTCTGCGACACCTTCGCCTCGGACTTGGYCCGGCGGACACCGGACAGCGCCGCCCCGACGGCACCGAGGAGCTCCACGCGGGCGCCCTCGGCGAGCTTGCGGATCTCGGCGGCGTCCGGCCAGCTCGCCCGGTGCACCGAACCGGGACGCCACCAGGACCAGACCTCCTCGGTGACGAACGGCAGGACCGGGGCGAACAGCCGGAGCAGCGCTGACAGGGCCACCGAGAGCGTGGTGTGCGCGGAGGCCGCGCCCGCCGCCCCGGAGGAGCCGTACGCCCGGCCCTTCACAAGCTCGACGTAGTCGTCACAGAACCGCCAGAAGAACGACTCGGTGACCTCGAGGGCCCGGGCGTAGTCGTAGCCGTCGAAGGCCGCGGTGGCGGCGTCGACCACGTCGGCCAAGGCGGCCAGCAGGGCACGGTCCAGCGGTTCACTGGCCGGGGCGGGGGCCGCCCCGGCGTCGGAGACCTCGGCGTCGGAGACCCCGGCGTCGGGGGTCACGGCAAGACCGAGCGCGAACCGGCTGGCGTTGAGGATCTTGATGGCGAGCCGGCGGCCRTTCTTCATCTGGCCGACATCGAAGGCGGTGTCGGTACCCGGCCGCCCGGACGCCGCCCAATAACGGACCGCGTCCGACCCATGCTCCTCGAGCAGGCCCATCGGGGTCACCACGTTGCCCTTGGACTTCGACATCTTCTTACGGTCCGGGTCGAGGATCCAACCGGAGATCGCCGCGTTCGACCAGGGCAGCACGTCGAACTCGGCGTGGGTGCGCACCACCGTCGAGAACAACCAGGTCCGGATGATCTCGTGCGCCTGCGGACGCAGGTCCATCGGGAAGACCCGGGAGAACAGATCGGTATCRTGCTCCCAGCCGCTGGCGATCAGTGGGGTGAGCGAAGACGTCGCCCAGGTGTCCATCACGTCGGGGTCGGCGGCAAACCCGCCGGGCACGCCCCGCTGCTCGGCGGCGTACCCGGGCGGGACGTCGCTGGACGGGTCGACCGGCAGCGAGGCCTCGTCGGGCACGATCGGCGCGTCATACCGCGGCGCACCGGCGGCGTCCAGCGGGTACCACACCGGGAACGGCACGCCGAAGAACCGCTGCCGGCTGATCAGCCAGTCGCCGTTGAGGCCGTCGACCCAGTTCTCGTAGCGGACCTTCATGTAGTCCGGGTACCAGCGCAGCTCCTGGCCGCGTCCACGCAGCGCGGCCCGCAGCGGCTCGTCCCGCCCGCCGTTGCGGAGGTACCACTGGCGGGTCGTCACGATCTCCAGCGGCCGGTCGCCCTTCTCGTAGAACTTGACCGGATGGGTGATCGGCCGCGGATCGCCGAGCAGCGCGCCGGACCCGGCGAGCAGTTCGACGATCCGCGCCCGGGCGCTGTGCACGGTCTTTCCGGCGAGCTCGGCGTACCGCTCCCGGCCGGCCGCGGAGGTGACGGCGCCCGGTGGGTCCGGGATGAACCGGCCGTCACGGCCGATCACCGCACGCGCCGGCAGCCGCAGCTCGCGCCACCACGTCACGTCGGTGAGGTCGCCGAAGGTGCAGATCATCGCGATGCCGGATCCCTTTTCGGGGTCGGCCAACCGGTGYGCGACCACCGGGACCTCAACGTCGAACAGCGGGGTCCGCACCGTGGCGCCGAACAACGACTGGTAACGCGGGTCGTCCGGATGGGCGACCAGGGCGACGCAGGCGGGCAGCAGCTCGGGACGGGTCGTCTCGATGACAATCGGGTCCGCCAGATCCCCGGAGCCCGCCAGATCCCCGGAGCCCGCCGGGTCCAGCCCGCTGCTCGGGGCGGAGACGCCCGACCGGGGGAAGGCCAGGCTGTGGTACGCGCCGGGGCGGTCCCGGTCCTCCAGCTCGGCCTGGGCCACCGCGGTACGGAAGGTGACGTCCCACAGCGTCGGGGCCTCGGCAAGATAGGCCTCCCCCCGAGCGAGGTTGCGCAGAAAGGCCCGCTGCGCAACGGTCCGCGACCGGGCGTCGATCGTCGCGTAGGTGTACGACCAGTCGACGGAGAGCCCCAGCCTGCGCCAGAGCTGCTCGAAGCCCTTCTCGTCCTCCAGGGTCAGCCGCTCGCAGAGCTCGACGAAGTTGCGTCGCGAGATCGGGACCTGCTCCTTGCCGGGCTTGTCCGGCGGAGTGAAACCCGGGTCGTAGGGCAGCGACGGCTCGCAGCGGACAGCGAAGTAGTTCTGGACCCGGCGCTCGGTCGGCAGCCCGTTGTCGTCGAAGCCCATCGGGTAGAAGACCTCGCGACCCCGCATCCGCTGGTAGCGGGCGATCAGGTCGGTGTGGGTGTACGAGAAGACGTGCCCCACGTGCAGGGAACCGCTGACGGTCGGCGGCGGGGTGTCGATGGAGTAGACCTGCCCGCGGTCGACCGTCCGGTCGAACGCGTAGGTGCCCTCGTCCTGCCATACCGTCGACCAGCGCGCCTCGATGCCGTCCAGGCTCGGCTTCGCCGGGACCGCGCGGGTGGACCGTTCCGTACCGTCTGTCGCAACCACAAGTAACGATCCTACGGGCGCCTCGATCGTGGTCATCGACCGCCGAGGTCCCCCGGTCGGCGGACCGGCGAGGTTCCGGCCCGGGCAGGCGCCCCTGGGCCGGAGCCGGAGCCGGAACGGAACGGAAACGGGAAGCGGAAGAGGTCGACGGACGTGACACCTCTCACGTTCCATGGGGAGTACACGACCGGCCGTCTTGGCAGGATGAACCGTTGAACGGACCGTACTCCCGTGCCGATCCCCACTTCGTGCCGATCCCTGGAGCGCCGGACGATGAGCGACCTGCCAGACCCGGACGAACTGCTCGCCATTGCGCTGACGATCGCCCGTGCGGCGGGTGACCTGCTCGCGCGGGGCCGGGAGGGCACCGTGGCCGCGGAGACGACGAAGTCGTCTCCCACCGACGTCGTGACCGCTCTCGACCGCGCCTCCGAGGCGCTCGTCGCCCGGCGGCTCGCCGAACTGCGCCCCGGCGACGGACTGCTCGGCGAGGAGGGTTCGGACTCCGCCGGCACGACCGGGGTGCGCTGGATCGTCGACCCGCTCGACGGGACGGTGAACTTCCTCTACCGGCTGCCCAACTGGGCGGTCTCGATCGCCGCCGAGGTCGACGGGGAGGTCGTCGCCGGGGTTGTGCACGCCCCGGCGCTGGGCGCGACCTACACCGCCACGCGGGGCGGCGGATCGTACCGGGACGGGGAACCGCTGACCGGCTCCACGGTGACGACGCTGGCCGGCGCCCTCGTCGCAACGGGTTTCGGCTACACGGCGTCCCGCCGGGYCGCGCAGGCCGCTGTCGCCAGCCGGGTGGTGCCCCGGGTGCGCGACCTCCGTCGGATGGGTGCGGCCTCGCTGGACCTGTGCGCGGCGGCCGGCGGCCTCGTCGACGCCTACTACGAGCGTGGGCTGAAGCCCTGGGACCAGGCCGCCGGCGGCCTGGTGGCGGTGGAGGCCGGGCTGCGGGTCGGTGGGCTGCACGGCCGCCCGGCGGGCGAAGATCTCACCGTCGCCGCCCCGCCGGCCCTGTTCCCGGCGCTGACCGCCCTGCTCGCCGAGGATCCCCCCGCCGACCGCGACTGAGGTCCCCGACCGGGCGAGCCCACCACCGGCCCCGCTCACGGCCAGGGCACGACGTCGTCGATTCCGGCTGCGACGAGCGCCCGACTGAGACCGCCGCGGGAGCGGATCCCGAGGTACCACTGTCGACGGCGTAGACCGACTTGACGGTGGCGTCCCACTGTCCGGGCATGACGGTGTTCCTCCCCAACTGATACCGCTGACGGCGTGTCGCTTCTCAGTCCGGGAAACGGGAACGGGGGCGCGCGGCATGCGGACCGGCGGGCGGGGCCGGCAGGGAGCGAACCCGCCGGCCCCGGATCATTGGTCGTGGGCTACAGCAACGAGCGCAGGACGTACAGCAGGATCCCGCCGTGGCGGTAGTACTCCGCCTCGCCGGGGGTGTCGATCCGCACGACCGCCTCGAAGGTCTTGTCGCCGGCACGTACCGTGATGGGCGGGGTCCTCTCGTCCACCTCGGCGAGGCCCGTGATGGTGAACGTCTCCTCCCCGGTCAGGCCGAGCGACTCCACCGACTCGCCGGCGGGGAACTGCAGCGGCAGCACACCCATACCGATCAGATTCGACCGGTGGATGCGCTCGTAGGACTCGGCGATGACCGCCCGCACGCCGAGCAGCGAGGTACCCTTCGCCGCCCAGTCCCGGGAGGAACCCGAGCCGTACTCCTTACCAGCCAGGATCACCAGCGGCACACCCTCGGCGGCGTATTTCTGCGCGGCGTCGTAGATGGCCAGCTGYTCGCCGTCTGGCAGGTGCCGGGTGACGCCGCCCTCGGTGCCCGGCGCCAGCCGGTTGCGCAACCGGATGTTGGCGAACGTGCCGCGGATCATCACCTCGTGGTTGCCGCGCCGCGACCCGTAGGAGTTGAAGTCGGCGGGCGCGACCCCGTGCTCGGTGAGGTAGCGGCCGGCAGGCGAGTCCTTCTTGATCGAACCAGCCGGGGAGATGTGGTCGGTGGTGACCGAGTCGCCGAGCACCGCCAGCACCCGGGCGTCGATGATGTCGGTCCGGGCCTCCGGCTTCGCCGCCATCCCCTCGAAGTACGGAGGGTGCCGGACGTAGGTGGAGTCGGGCGCCCAGGCGAACGTCCGCGACACCTCCCCGCCATCACCGAGCGGCAGCGAACGCCAGCGCTCGTCACCGGACAGGTCGGCGTAGTCGGACTCGTACATCTCGGACTGGATGGCGTCGCCGACGACCGCGGCGACCTCGGCCTCGCTCGGCCAGATGTCACGCAGGTAGACGGGCTCCCCGCCGGTGCCGGTGCCCAGCGGGTCGGTGTCGAGGTTGATGTCCATGGTGCCGGCCAGCGCGTAGGCGACCACCAGCGGCGGGGACGCCAGGTAGTTCATCTTGATGTCGGGGTTGATCCGGCCCTCGAAGTTGCGGTTGCCCGACAGCACGCTGACCACCGCCAGGTCCGCGTCGTTCACCGCGGCACTGATCTCCTCCGGCAGCGGCCCGGAGTTACCGATGCAGGTGGTGCAGCCGAACCCGACCAGGTTGAAGCCGACCTTGTCCAGGTAGGGCACGAGCCCCGCCCGCTCGTAGTAGTCCATGACCACCTTCGAGCCCGGCGCGAGGGTGGTCTTCACCCACGGCTTGCGGGTGAGCCCCTTCTCGACGGCGTTGCGGGCCAGCAGGGCAGCGCCGATCATGACCTGCGGGTTGGACGTGTTGGTGCAGGAGGTGATGGCCGCGACGGCGACGGCGCCGTGGTCGATCTCGACGCCCGTGCCGTCGGCGAGGGTGACCGCCGTCGGGTTGGACGGGCGGGCGGCGACGTCCCCGACCACGGCGTTCACCGAGATCGGGGCGTCGGAGGGCTTGTCGGCGAATGCGGCCGCCGGGTCGGAGGCCGGGAAGGACTCGGCATCCGCCTCGTCCGCGCCGCCGTTCGTGAGCACCAGGGGCTGGGCGTAGTCGACCAACGCCGCCCGGAAGGCCTGCTTCGCGCTCGCCAGCGGCACCCGGTCCTGCGGGCGCTTGGGCCCGGCAAGCGACGGCTCGACGGTGGACAGGTCCAGCTCAAGGGTGGTCGTGTAAGCGGCCTCGCGGCTCGGGTCGTGCCAGAGGCCCTGCTCCTTGGCGTACGCCTCGACCAACGCCACCAGCTCCGCGGGACGGCCGGTCAGCCTGAGGTAGTTCAGTGTCTCCGCGTCGATCGGGAAGATCGCGCAGGTGGAGCCGTACTCGGGGCTCATATTGCCGATGGTCGCCCGGTTCGCCAGCGGGACGTTCGTCACGCCGTCGCCGTAGAACTCGACGAACCGGCCGACGACGCCGTGCCGACGCAGCATCTCGGTAATGACGAGCACCATGTCGGTCGCGGTGGTGCCCGTCGGCAGCTCGCCGGTCAGCTTGAAGCCCACCACAGTGGGGATAAGCATGCTCACCGGCTGGCCGAGCATGGCGGCCTCGGCCTCGATGCCGCCGACGCCCCAGCCGAGCACGCCGAGACCGTTGATCATCGTGGTGTGGCTGTCCGTGCCCACGAGGGTGTCGGGGTAGGCCAGCGTCCCATCGGCCGTCTGCTTCGTGAAGACGACCCGGGCGAGGTGCTCCAGGTTGACCTGGTGCACGATGCCGGTGTTCGGCGGGACGACGGTGAAGTTGTCGAACGCCTCCTGACCCCAGCGCAGGAACTGGTAACGCTCCCGGTTGCGGCCGAACTCCAGCGCCGCGTTGAGCTCGAACGCGTCCGGCCGGCCGAAGTGGTCGGCGATGATCGAGTGGTCGATCACGAGCTCGGCGGGGGCCAGCGGATTGATCTTCGATGGGTCGCCGCCGAGGGCGGCCATCGCCTCCCGCATGGCGGCAAGGTCCACCACACACGGCACACCGGTGAAGTCCTGCATGATGACGCGGGCGGGCGTGAACTGGATCTCCTGGCTGGGGGCGGCCGAGSGATCCCAGTTCGCCAGCGCCCGGACGTGGTCCGCGGTGATGTTCGCGCCGTCCTCCGTACGCAGAAGGTTCTCCAACAGCACCTTGAGGCTGTAGGGGAGTCGATCGGCCCCGGGCACCGCGTCCAGCCGCCTGATCGTGTAGGTGCGATCACCCACCACGAGCGATCCGGTACTGCCGAAGGTGTCCATCGTTCTCCTCCTCGTCGCCCGCCGCCCGCCACCCGCGAGCGGCGGGGCTCGCTCCCATGGCCCCGCCCGGCTGGCCGCACCATGGTGACACCGGACCCACGGCCCCGGGTGGGCACGCATCCGGCGCCTGYCTGCCTCGGCCAGCTCCGTCCCATCCTGGCATTCCGGCGCGTCTCGCACCGCGCCCGCGACGCTGTGACCCCGCCGACCCTCCGGGTCGGCGGGAACCGCCAGGGCCTCCCGAACAAGGTCGTCACGCCCGACTCCAGCAATTACTTAACACTGCTAACAGTAGCGGAAGCTGCCGGCGGCCCCTGCCCACAACGGCGGAATGTTCGGCAATAATCACCCCACCTGCGGGTGAACTCGTTCTTTCGGTCCCCGGTGCATCCCGGCACGCTCCGGCCCGGGCCGGAGCACGCGTGCCACGACCGCGCGCCGCGCACGGCCTCGTGCAGGGCAGCGACGACGTCCTGGCTCAACGACCGGCGATCCAGCAGCTTCTCGGCCCGTGCCCGCGCGGCGAAGCCTCGGTCGCGCGCGGCGGGTGTCCGCCGGCCGGCCGCGGCGTCGGTGAGACACTCCGCCACCGCCACCGCGTCGCCGGGTGCCACCAGCCAGCCGGTCTCGTCGTCCACCAGCTCGCTGATCGCCCCGACCCGCGTCGCCACGGTCGGTACCCCGCAGGCCGACGCCACCCCGATGGCGCCGTAGTCCTCCACCCAGGAGGACACCACGTTCACATCGGCGGCGGCGTAGTACGGCCGCACGTCGCGGACACCGTGCACCCAGCGCACCGCCGCCGCGCCGGGAAGCGCCCCGGCCCAGACCCGGACCCGCTCGCGGTAACGGACCGCGGCCTCGTTGCGCCGACCGGCGACGTCCTCCCCGCCCTCGGGAGCCCCGTCAACGAGGATCAGGGTGCCGCGACCGCCCAGCTCGACGAACCGCGACCAGGCCGCCAGCAGTACCTCGTGGCCCGCCACCCCCCGGCCCGGATGGACAAGACGACCGGGCGGGTGGAAGTGCGCCACCCGCACCGCCACGAACCCGTTCTCGGGCAGATCGAGATCCGTCCGGACCGCCCGGCGCTCCCGGTCGTCCGCCGGCGTGAACCGGTCCAGATCCACGCCGTAGGACACGGTGCGCAGGCGGCGCACCGGCTGGCCGAGCGCGGCGTAGCGGCACCGGACGTCGGAGGTCGGCGCGATCAGCAGGTGATCGAGCCGACAGAGCACCCGCTCGACCGGCCGGATCAGCGGGTGGTCCAGGTGCAGAGGGTTCGCGACCATGTACACGCGGGTGATCGTGGTGCCCACGGTGGCGAGGCGGGCGGCCACCGCCGAGGCGTAGTGGTGGTAGTGGACGACGTCCGCCCCGAGCGCGGCCAGCTCCGCCCGCAGCCGGAGAATCCCACCGGCCTGACGGCGGATCGACGCTCCCCGGTGCGGCACGGGGCTCGCGACGACCTCCACGCCGCCCGCGGTCAACTCCCGGGCCAGTGGACTGTCGACGTGGTCGGGCGGGGGCATCAGGACGATGACGCGGTCCCCGCTCTCCCTTTCGGCTACGGCGTGCGCGACGGGCCACCGCGGGCCGTCCCCCGCCTCGAGCAAGGTGACTATCTTCATCGTGGGCGGTCCTTCCTGGTCGTGGCCGGACGGTGGCGGTACCCGGACGGGCGGGGACGCCGGCTACGACCACACCGCCGTGATGTCGCGTTGCCAGTGCTCCATCGTGAACGGGGACCGGCGCAGCAGACGCATCGCCTCCCGGCGCTGATCAATGGTCGGGGGAACGGCGGTGAGCATCTCGGCGGTGTCGGCCCAGACCGCGTCGGAGATACGCAGCGGCAGGATCGTCACGCCGGGGAGCAGCCGGGCGATCTCGTCGACCCCGGGCAGGTCCGCGCAGAGCACGGGCGTCCCGACCGCGCAGGCCTCGAGCACGATGCCGGTCAGGCCCTCGTGGCGGGAGGTGACCAGCAGCAGCGAGGCCGCGACCAGCAGGCGTGGGATCTCAAGAACCTCGCCGATGAACTCGACGTGGTCAGCGACGCCACGTCGAGACGCCAGCGCGACCAGCCGGGCCGTCTCGGCGGCATCCTGACGACCCACGAAGAGGAGCCGGGCGTTCACAGACCGCCCCCGCAGCGCCGCGAGAATCTCCACGGCCCGGTCCCGGCTCTTCGCCGAATCCGGGCAGGCAACGTGGACGATGGTGACAAGCTCCTGATCGTCCTCGGCGAGTTCCTCCGCGCGGCGGCGGGCCGCGATGGCGACGCCGACCGGTTCCAGCTCGACGCCGTGGTAGATGACGCGGCAACGGGAGTCGAGCCGCCAGTTCTCCCGCCACAGACCCCGCATCACCGCCTCGCTCACCGCGACCAGATGGGTGGCGAACCGGTCGAGCAGCAACCGGCCGACGATCCGCCGCACCCGGCCGCCCAGGCTGTCGCCGTGCCGGTCCGGGGCATCGGCGAGGTAGGCGACGCGGCGCCGAACCCCCCCGAGCCGGGCCAGCGCGAGGACCACCCCGGAGAGGATCGTCACGTCCGCCTGCACCACCTCCGCCTGCACCACGTCCGGGCGTACCTGGCGCAGCAGCCTCAGGAAGGACCATGGAAAGCGCCAGTCGGCCCGGCAGTGGTACACCTCGCCGCCGAGCGCCCGGATCTCACCGTCGAACGCTCCTGCCGCGCCGGACGTCACCGCGAACAACAGCCGGAACTCGTCCTGGTCGAGGCGGCGGAGCAGGTTCACGGCYCCCGGATGAATGCCGGAGCGCTCCATCCGGTTCAGCACCTTCAGCACCGTTATCGGGCCCCGGCGCCGCCACCCACTCGGCCGGTGATGGAACCACGCGTCGGTGGCGACGACCCGCATGGCACCCGCCCCTCCGCCCGCACCCTCTCGATGACGATAATTTTCAGTTATCATTCAACTACATAAAGATACGAGAAGATACGGGAAGATGCGGGACGCCGCGAGGGTGGGATGGCGTCAGAAGGTGGGAGGGGGTCACAGGGGTTCCACGGCGAACGCGAGCTCGTCGTGCCGCGCGACCTGCGCCGGTATCAGCGGGTGTCCCCCGCCTGCCGCCACCGGCCGGCGGCCCCGGTCGTGCGTGGGCAGCCAGTGCCGGGTGTCGAGGACCGCACAGGCATGCCGTGCCACCTGGTCACGGTCGAAGGCGTCGTGGTCGACCAGGAGCACCACCAGATCCGCGGCCGCAAGCTCTCCCGCATCCACCTCCACCAGGGTCACCCGGGGCGGCAGCCGGGCCGCGTCGACGTGCGGGTCCGCCGCTCGCACGTGGGCACCGAGGTCGGCGAGCAGGGTGGCCACCCGCGTCGCGGGCGACTCGCGCGCATCCCCGGTGTTCTTCTTGTAGGCGAGTCCCAGCAGCAGGATGCGGCTGCCCGCGACCGACCGTCGCCGGGTGTTGAGCATCTCGGTGACCCGCCGCACCACGTGGTCAGGCATGTGGTCGTTGATGTCGTTGGCGAGCTCGACGAATCGGAAGCTGCGGCCGAGGCTGCGGCGCACCCGCCAGGACAGGTACGACGGGTCGATGGGCAGGCAGTGGCCGCCGACCCCCGGGCCGGGAGTGAACCGCAGATACCCGAACGGCTTGGTGGAGGCCGCGTCGATCGCCTYCCACACGTCGACGCCGAGTTCGTGCGCGAACATCGCCAGTTCGTTCACCAGCGCGATGTTGACATGCCGGAAGGTGTTCTCCAGCAGTTTGGTGAGTTCGGCGGTCCGGGTCGAGCCGACCGGAACCGTCCGCTCGACCACGGTGTCGTAGAAGGCGCTCACGGCCGCCAGGGAGTCCTCGTGCACCCCGGAGACGACCTTGGGGGTGTTCACCAGGTTCCACACCCGGTTACCCGGATCGATCCGCTCCGGCGAGTAGCCGAGATGGAAGTCGATACCAGGGTGCAGACCGGAACCCTCGGTGAGCAGCGGGGCGAACAGCTCCTCGGTCGTCCCCGGATAGGTCGTCGACTCCAGGATCACGGTCACGCCCGGCCGGACCAGCGGCGCGAGGCTGCGCGCCGCGCCCACGATGTAGGACAGGTCGGGAGCCCCCTCCCGCAACGGGGTAGGGACAGTGATCACCGCGACGTCGAACGCCGCGGCGCGGGCGTAGTCCGACGTCGGCTCGTACCGGCCCGACCCCAACGCTGCCGCGAGCTGCCTGTCGGGGATGTCCTCGACGTAGGACCGCGCGGCGGCCAGCCGGGCGACACGGCTCTCGTCCACGTCCACCCCGACGACCCGCCAACCCACATCGACCGCCCGCATCGCGAGCGGGAGACCGACGTATCCCTGCCCGACGACCACCAGCTTCTTCGAAGTCATACACATAGTGTGTCAGATTGTTTACATAGAGAGAGGTAGGTGGCTAGCTGTGTCCTGGGTCGGCGGACGGATCRCCGGATCCGGTGCGCCCGGACGGCCCGGTTCCGGCGGGGGGGCGACCACCCGGGCCAGAATTCGCGCGATGCGGCGGGCGGCGTGGCCGTCCCACAAGGCCGGACGCCGGGGCGCAGGCGGCCGCTCCAGGGTGTCGAACGCGGCCGTGACCAMCACCCTCCGGTCCCGACCCACCACCCGGTTGGTACCCTCGGTAACAGTCAATGGACGTTCCGTCGAGTCACGGAGCGTCAGGCATGGTACTCCCAGCACGGTGGACTCCTCCTGCACGCCGCCGGAATCGGTGAGCACGAGACGCGCCCCGGCCTGCAACGCCAGGGAGTCGAGATAGCCCACGGGTCCGAGCAGCCGAACCCCCGGAGGGAGCATCCCGGCCAGCCGCGCCGCCGTACGGGGATGCGCCGGGAAGACCAGCGRGCAGCGCACCGCGATCTCCCCGAGCGCCCCGAGCAGCCCGGCGAGCACGTCCGGATCGTCGACGTTGGCGGGCCGGTGCATGGTCACCAGGCCGTACCCGCCCGGGTGCAGGCCGAGCTCGGTCAGCGTCGGCCGGCCCAGCGCCTCGTCCCGGCACGCCAGGAGGGTGTCCACCATGACGTTGCCGACGAGATGGACCGCCCGGGGGGGCAGGCCCTCCCGGTACAGATGCTCCACCGCGTCCGGTGAGGTCGCGAACAGCTGGTCGCACACGTGGTCGGTGACAACACGGTTGATCTCCTCGGGCATGGACCGGTCACCGCTACGCAGTCCCGCCTCCACGTGGGCAACGGGCACGCCCGCCTTCGCCGCGACGAGCGCACAGGCCAGAGTTGAGTTGACATCGCCGACCACGACGACGATCTCCGGGGCAAGCCGGTCGAGCAACGGCTCGAACGACGTCATGACCGCGGCCGTCTGCACGGCGTGGGAGCCCGATCCGGCCGCGAGGTGATGGTCAGGGGGGCGCAGCCCGAGATCGGCGAAGAACACCTCGCTCATCGCCTCGTCATAGTGCTGTCCGGTGTGCACGAGCGTGGTCCGGAAACCCTCCGCGTCGAGGGCGTCCAGAATCGGCTTGATCTTGATGAAGTTCGGCCGCGCCCCGGCCACGACCACCGCGTGCGGCCTCGGCGCGAGCCCGGACTCGGCGAGCATCGGGACCGGTCCGGACCGGCGGCGCGCGGCCGCGAGTGGAGCCCGCGGCGCGGGCAGACCATCCACCGGTACACCGGCGACGGGCTCACCACCCGCAGGTACGCCGGTCACGAGCGGACCCCGGAACGATCCGATCCGCCGCGCGGCTGGTCGACGACGGTAGGCCCGGCGGGACGGGCCGCCCCAGCCCGCCCGGCGGGGGCCGCGAGCCCGTCGCGCGCGGCCGATTCCGTCTCGGTGGCGACGTCGGCGTCCACCATCATCGCCACCAACTCCTCGAACCCCACCCGCGGCTTCCACCCCAACACCTCCCGCGCCTTCGACGAATCCCCCACCAGCACATCCACCTCAGCCGGCCGGAAAAACCGGKGATCCTGCCGCACGAACCCCGACCAGTCCGAGATCCCCACCCGCCCGAACGCCACATCCAACAACTCCCGGATACTGTGCGTCTCCCCGGTCGCCACCACATAATCGTCCGGCGCGTCCTGCTGCAGCATCCGCCACATCGCCTCCACGTAATCCCCCGCGAAACCCCAGTCCCGCCGCGACTCCAGATTCCCCAACGACAACGAGTCCTGCAACCCCAACGAAATCCGCGCCACCGCCCGCGAGATCTTCCGGGTCACGAACTCGATCCCCCGCCGCGGCGACTCGTGATTAAACAACAACCCCGAACACGCGAACGCCCCGTACGA
>NZ_MAQZ01000090.1:0-36053 GCF_001756285.1 Frankia sp. CgMI4 | reverse complement strand
ACGACCCCGACGCCGCCGAAACCCTCTGGCGCCACCACCTCACCACCACCCCCCACACCCCCCACCAACCCACCACCCCCCTCGACCTCCTCGGCGAGTAGTCAGATCTCCTCGGCGAGGAGTGAACCCCGGGCGTCCGCTTGCCGTTCGCGACGCTCCTCCCGGATCCGGGGACCGCTGTGGGCGCGGCATCGGTCCTCCGGTGGAGACCACGACGACACATCCAGAGAATCGGCGGTGAGGCAACCGTCGAATGCCACACAATGCCGCCATGCTGTGGTCGGTGCGCCGCGTTTCGCGTTACCGTGTGCCGCATGCCGTCGGCAGGTCTGGCCTGGCAGACACTCTCCGATCCGGGCGCGCTCGCCCTGGTCGACCCCGAGTCCAACCGGGCCGCCGCGCTGGCCCGGCCGCACCCCGCGGACCTGCCCATGGTCCAGATCGTCGACCTCGAACGTCTCGTCTGCGGTTGGCTGGCTCCGGYCAGCCGCCCGCAGTCCGAGCGGCACCTCCGTGAGCAGATGATGGTCGATCCGCTGCACACCCTGCGCGGGATGTGCTGGCTCATGGCGATGTGGGTCGTCGCGATACATCTCCGGACGGGACGACAGYCGACCGCCGTCGTCGCCGACCTGGCGTTCCCGGGGATCTGGCGAGGACCGGAGGCCCCGAAAAACGCCCAGCTCTGGGAGAACCTCGCCGGGCGGATTCGGCTCGGCGTCCTCGCCGCTCTCACCAGCGACGCGGCGACCGACGAACAGTTTCGCGAGGCGCTGCGCCATCCCGCCGACATCACGTCGATTCTGGTGCATTACGCCCTGCCCATGATGGCGGGCCTGCACCGGCAAATGCTCGACAACGGCGTGGATCCGAAGGAGATGGCGGGCACGTTGGCGCTCTACACCGTAGACCCGCAGGAACGGACCACCGCCTGCTTCCGCCCGCTGACCTGATCAGCGGCCGTCACCCCCGGGCTGCGTCTTGCGGGTCGGCGAAGGACGCGGGCCACGAGCCGCGGCGGCCGAACGCGCCGCGGAACCGAGGCGTAGCGACGGTGCGGCACGCAGGGGCGCATTCGGCCGGGCCGACCGGGCCGGGGTGGCCAGCGACCCCGGGCTCGGCACGGGCGACGCCGGACCCGGGACGGGCGACGCCGGACCCGGGACGGGCGACGCCGGACCCGGGACGGGCGACGCCGGACCCGGCACGGGCGACGCCGGACCCGGCACGGGCGACGCCGCGGAGAGGACGGGAACGGCCGAAGCGGCGGGCCCCACCGCAACCGCGGGGACGGTCTGGTCGGCGGCGTCGATGTAGACGACGCGGGTACTACCGCCGTGTCCGTGGATGGCAAGCAGCGTCTCCATCGTCGGATAGATCCCGATGGAATCGTGTTCGGAGTCCCACCACAGCACGCAGGTGCCGTCGGGGGCCTGCGCCCCGAACGCGACCGCACCCGTCCCGGAGACGCCGGAGACGTCAACGTCACGCTCCAGCTGAAACCGCCGCACCTGGCGAGCGGACATCGCCACGACCTCCTCACGGGGCACCGTACCGTACCCGTAGGCATCGCCCGCGATCCGGCTGGCGCAGCCGACTCAGCGCCGTCGCCGACCTCGTGCCTCGCAACCAGCGGGGCGTCGCGGCTCGGCCGGATCGACCGGCCGATGCTACCTCTCAGGCGGACTTCGGCCGGTTGGCCCACGGTAGCCGGCAATGTCGGGGTGGGTCATCCGTATGCCGTCGTGGCAGCGCGAGGGTGATCCCAGCACGCGGTAGCTCCACGCGGTAGCTCGCGGGTGGACCGGATGTGTCCGGGCGCGGGGACACCGCCCGAGCATGACGGTCACCTGGCCCGATGCACGGTCACCGCGGAGGCGGGCCGGTCCGCCGGCGGTCCGAGATATCGGTCATAGCCGGTCTCATTCCGTAGCCGACGGGCCAGGAACGCGACCGTACTCAGAGCGTTGATGATGTTCCGTGACGACGGCAACGGCGGCACTTCGGCCGCCACGCGGCCCTAACCCGATCCGGAACCCTGCCCCGCTCTGGCAACCGGACTGCCGCGGCGCGCGGACGCCTCACCCAACAGCTCGGCAATCTCCTCCACACAGCCGCCACAGCCCGTCCCGGCATCACATCGCTCGCCGACGGCGTCAACGTCGCAGGCACCCGAGGCGATCACGTTGCGTAGCAACCGGTCGGACACCGCGAAGCACGAACAGACGAGCACCGCACCTCACCACGCCCGAGACAGCCAGCACGCGGACGGCCAAGCGGCAGTTCGCGACCCTGTCGATCCGTCGATCTGTCGATGATCCTTCGACCCCGTGGAGCGGTCGACCCCGTGGAGCGGCCTTAGCTAAGGCTTCCCTAAGCAGAGGATGCCATGGGCCACCCGCCGCAGGCAAGACAGTCGCGCATCCGCGACATCATCGTGGCACTGGGCCGGAAATCGGCCGGGCCCGACAGTCCCGCCGGGCCCGACAGTCCCGCCGGACCCGAGATCCGGCCGGACTGCAGATCGGCCGGATCAGCCGAGATCCGGCTCGCCCAGAATCAGCTGTCGGGCCACGGAACGATCTCGACCCGACGGTTGGCCGCCCGTCCCCGAGGCGTGGCGTTGTCGGCCACCGGCCACCGGGAACCGAACCCGGCGACGCGTATGAGGTCGGGACGTACGCCCCGGTCCGTCAGGTAGTCGGCAATCACCTGGGCCCGGTCCAGAGACAACGCCTGATTGAGGGTCGCCGACCCGGAGGCGTCGGCGTGGCCGCCGACCAGGACCACGACCCGGCCGGCGCGCAGCGCCGCCGCCACCCGGTCAAGCCAAAGGCGGGCCGGGGGGCTCAGCGTTGCTGCGCCGACCGGGAACGTCACGTTCCGAGCGTCGAGGGCGGCGCGTAGGGCCGCGAGGGCCCCGGCATCGGAGGTGGACTTCGCCGCCGCGGCGGCAGGCTTCTCGCGCGGGACGACAAGCCGGTTGTCCAGGGTGGCATCGGGGACGGTGGTACCGGCCGCTGCCAGCACCTGGGCGCCGAGGCGCCGCCTCGTGGCCTCGTCGGGGGCACTGCCGGCCACCGCCACGGTCGTCCCGGAGACCGTGACCGAGTGGCTCCCGGGAAAACCGCGCAGCGCCGCCGCGACGGCGGCCACCACCTCCACCGGCGGCTCCGCCACGGCCGGGTCGACCCGGACCTCACCGGTCACCGAGCCGCCGCTCGCGTCCGCCACGGCAGCGAGCAACGCGGCACGGCTCGCCCGGTCGGGCACGGTCGCCGTGATCGACAGTCCTCGGCCGGCCACAGCGAGCACCAGGGGGCGCGCAGGTTCGGTCGCGATGACCACGTCGTCGCCGAGACGCGCGGAGGTCGTGCCGGCGACCGCGGCCGAGGCTCGCGCCTGTTYGGCGGCGGCGGCACTCGGGAAACGACCGGTGACAACCGCCTCACGCCCCTCGACGTGAACCTGGGCGTGCACGCCGCCGGTGGACCGGACCGCCGCGGTCGCCCGGGCTGCGAGATCATCCTCAATGGGACCGCGGCGCAGGGCGAACGCGACAAGGGCAAGCAGCAACCACGCCAGCACGAGTGCGATGGCGAAGGCGACCGGGCGCGGACGTTGCAGACGCACGGTCGTGGACAGGGACATCGATCGGACTCCGAGCGGGATCGGACCGGACGCGGGRTCTTCGAGGTGGCGCTGATCGTCGGGACAGGGCMGATCTTCGAGGTGGTGTGGGGAGAGGGGTGCCGCAAGGTCGGACGCGGCCGGGAAAACCGCTGTCCCGCAACTTTCGCACATCGGTCCCAGAAGTAACGCATCGGGGCGAAAGATGCACCCACCTGGGGAGCCACACCAGGCCGACAGCGGTCGGATCGGCACCGGTCGGATCGGCACCGGCCACCCACCGCGATCAGTTCGCGTGCGCTCCATCGGCTCGCGCCACCGGTGTGACCCGCATCGCCATGCTGGAGGTGGCCGGCGGGGYGGGCGGAGGCACCGGTGACGGCGGCGGCGCCAGTGAAGACGGCGGCGGCGCCAGTGAAGACGGCGGCGGAGACGGCAGTGGCACGGACACCGGTGCCAGCGCGTTCGGCGCAAGCTGCGATCCGGCTCCCGGCACGGCCGGCTGCCCAGCGGCACTCCCCACGAAACCGACCCGGGACCGCCACCCGGCGACKAGCGCGACCGCACCGGCGGCGCCGCCCAGGACCGCCCATCCGGCGACCGCGTCCAGGAGATAGTGGTTCGACGTCGACATGACGACGAACAGGGTCGCCGCCGGATAAAGCGCGCCGAGTACCCGGACCAGCGKTCGGCGCCCGAAGCGCACCAGCAGGAAACCGCACCACAACGACCATGYGCAGTGCAGCGACGGGAGCGCGGCGTACTGGTTCGTCAGTCCCTCCAGCCCGTCCGGGGCGGCGCTCGCGCTACCGCTCCACCATCCCCAGCCCTCGAAGTGGGACATGGTGTCGACATAGGACGTGCCGGTGAGCAACCGGGGCGGGGCGGTCGGGAACAGGAAGAACCCGACCAGGCAGATCAGAGTGGTGATCACCAGCGTCCAGCGGGCCTGAGCGTACCGGGGGGGGTGCCGACGATGCATCCACACCAGCAGGGCCGGCGTCACGACGAAGTGCAGCGTCGCGTAGTAGTAACAACAGACGACCGCCAGCACCGGTACACTCTGCAACCAGCGGTTGAGCCCGAGCTCGGGATCGAGATGCAGGAAGGTCTCCAGGCGCAGGAGATCGTGGCCCATCCGCATCGCCTCGCCGGTGGAGGCGTCGGCCACGGCACGGGTGCCGGTGTAGGAGTAGTACAGGATCACCAGCATCAGCACCTCGACCCACCAGACCAGCAGGCCGGTGGTCTGGTTGCGCAAGCGCCTCACTATGCACCTCTCGAACGTCGCACCCGCACGAGACGCCGCGCCCGCGCGCCTCGACGCCCTCGGGCAGGACCGCACGCGCGAACGGACCGGCGCACCGACCGTCGCGACGGGCCGGAGCGTCTCGACAGCTCGCTCTCCATACCCTTACTCAACAGCATGAGCCGTTCGCGACCGTCACGGGCCGATCCGTCGTTTACGACACCTCCCCCGGACGGAAATTCACCGCCTGCTCGCCCGCCCGACTCCTCCCCCTGACCGGCTGTCCCCGTCCCGCCACCCCGCCACCGCGCGCCATCCCGCGCCATCCCGCCCCCGCCATAGCGGTGGGAGCGGCCGAGGGCGCACATTGGCGACGCCCGGCACCGAACCGGTCGGGCCGGGCGTCGTCCACGCTGCCGCGGGTGCGAGGCCGCGATCGCCCGGTCAGGCGCCGGCGCCCGCCGCGCCGGTCCTGGGGGTGGCGGTCACGGGCCCGGGCGTGACTGTGCTCACCGCGGAGTCGAGGCTCACCACGGGGGCGAGCTGGTCGGACACCGGCAGCGCGCTGCCCGCCTTCCACGTGGCCCAGGGGACCGACCACGCGTTGCCGAGCTGTGAGGTGTCCGGCGGCCGACCGGTGTTGACGATGTCGATGATGTCACCGAGCCGGGTGAAGTTGTAGAACCACTGGGCGTCGGCGGGTGAGGCGTTCACGCACCCGTGGGAGACGTTGGCTCGCCCCTGGGAGGGCACCGACCAGGGGGCGGAATGCACGTACTGCCCGCCACTGGTGTAGTTGACCGCCCACTGGACCTTCTCGTAGTAGTAGTCCGGATTGCCCTGGGGGATGCCCACGGTGGCCGAGTCCATGATCACTTCGGGTGACTTGCCCAGCACGTTGTGCGGGCCGTCCATGCTCGGCAGACTGGGTCTGCCGAGACTGACCGGCATCGTGCGCAGCAGTTGCCCGTCCCGGAAGACCTTCATCGTGTGGGTGGCCGAGTCGACCTTGGAGACCTGGGCGGAGCCGATGACGAAGTCCATCGCCCGGTCCTTGACCCCGAGCCGGCCCCCGCCCGCGTCGTAGCCGGCGAAGTTAGCCTCGACGTGCACCTTCGTCCCGGGCTTCCAGTACCCCTCCGGTCGCCACATGACGAYCCGGTTCGACAGCCAGTTCCACGCGCCGAGGACCGGCGGATCGGTCCGTACGACCAGCCGGCTCTGGACGGCGGCCCGACTGGACGCGGGGGCGCTGAACGTCAGGCTGATCGGCGCGCCGATCCCGACGGTCTGGCCCGCGACCGGCTCCCAGGAGACCTTGAACGACTTCGCCGGGACGCCGGTCACGAAGCTGGTCCGCACCGACGTCGTCCCGGCGATGCCCGTCGCCGGGGACGTTGACGCCTCGACGTCGTACCGCGAGTCGGCGAACAGCCCGCCGGAGGATGTCCAGGTCCGATGATCGGCCGAGAAGGTGCCGGGCATTGTCCCCGGCTCCGTCTTCTCCGACGCGCTCGCCCCCCGGTTGACGGAGACCGCGGCCAGCGGGGCGTTGCCGCGCACGACGATCGGGCTGGTCAGCGCCACCCCGGTAGCGCCGTCCCTCGGCGTGACCGTCACGCTCGCCGCCGGATCCGGGGCGGGGGTGGCCCCGGCCGGCGCCGGTGACGCCCCCCCGCCGGAACAGGCCGCCGCGGACAGCACCGCGGCGAGCAGAAGCGTCCCCCCCGGCCACCGCCGGGGCCGGCGACCAGGCGATTCCGCCGGCCGGGATTCCGGCCTGGCCGAGTGACCCCACCCACGGGAAATACGCGGGGGAATCATTACCGAGCGAGACATGTAATGCCCCCTCCCGAAGACCGCGCCGGCAGCATCGCCGGACGGGAAGCTACGTCCGAACGGTACCCAGAGATCAACCCCACGTACCCTCGATCAGCGTAATCTACGGCGCCAACCGGCAGATCATCACCCGGTGTCGAGCATCTTAATACGGAGAGTAGCACTCTCCAGGCGTCCCACATACACCCCTCCCCTTCTCCCCTTCTGACGCACGAACGCCTTCCCAGGTTGCCCGCCCCGGAGGACATTTCACCGACCACCCGAAACGACGGCCAGAACCCACGGCGATATCAAAGAAGACGCAACCCGTCACCCGCGCAGATGAGTTTCCGCAACCAGAGACGACTGGGCGGTACACGGCACCGCCGGCATGCGGGACCATTGACGTCTCACTGGCTTTCCATTRCCGGAAGCCGCCCGGACGGGCCACCACCGCGTGATCCCACCCCCGCGGTCCACACGGCTCGGAGGGGCACCCAGGCGACAGGCCGGGGCGACAGGCCGGGGCGCCGGGCGGCACGAGTCGGGCGCGCGAAACTCACCGTCGGTCCGGGATGTCRCCCGGTCCAGCAGAATGGTCGGGCCACGTTCGGCGGTCTCCGGCCCGCACYGGTGCCGGCACGACACCGGTGCGGCGCCGGGACGGTCGGACCCACGGCAGGCCGATCGACCCGGTCGGGCGAAAGGCGCACTCCGGACAAGGGAAATGACCGTCCCACGACAGGGAGGCCACATGGCGATCGTTCTCGGGCCCAATCAGTATGGAAAGGCGGAGGTCCGTCTSGTCCACGTGGCGCGGAACGGACCGGTGCACCAGATCACCGATCTGAACGTCTCCACCGCGCTTCGTGGTGACTTCGCCGCCGCGCACCTGTCMGGCGACAATGCGCACGTGCTCACCACGGACGCGCAGAAAAACACCGTCTACGCCTTCGCCCGCGAGCACGGAATCGGCYAGATCGAGGATTTCGCGATCCGGCTGGGTCACCATTTCGCCGGATCCCTCCCGGGGATCGACGGCGCCCGGATAGAAATCGAGCAGTACCGGTGGGACCGCATCCAGGTGGATGGGGTGCCGCACGACCATGCCTTCAGCAGGTCGGCTGGGGAGAAAAGGACGACGGTCGTCACCCTCGACCGTGGCACGGCCTTCGTCGTGTCCGGACTCGCCGGGCTGGTCCTGCTGAAGTCGACCGGCTCGGAATTCTCGGGGTTTCTCCGCGACCGGTACACCACACTGCCCGAGACGACAGACCGCATCCTGGCGACAGAGGTCACCGCCCGCTGGCGCTACGCCCAGTCAGACCTCGACTTCGGGCGGCTGTTCGACGGGGTACGGACGGCTCTGGTCAGCACCTTCGCGAGCCTCCACAGCCTGGCTCTGCAACAGACCCTGTACCGGATGGGCGAGGCGGCGCTGACCGCGCACGCCGACGTCGCCGAAATCCGCCTGTCAATGCCGAACAAACACCACTTTCTGGTTGATCTAGAACCGTTCGGGCTCGATAATCCCAACACGGTCTACTACGCTGCGGACCGGCCGTACGGCAAGATCGAGGGAACGGTCCTGCGCGATGACGCTCCCGACCCGGGGCCGAGCTGGCTGACCCTCCCGGGATTCTGCTGACCGGTGCGGACCCCCGACAGGCGGTGCGGCGTCCCGGACGCCTGTTCACGGGACGCCTGTCCCGGACGCCTGTTCACGGGACGCCTGTCCCGGACGCCCGTCCCAGCGGCGCAGCGTAAGGCGGTCGCCGGGCATAAGTGTGAGGGCATGCGCGGCGTCACCGTCGCGCACGGCGAGGGCCGCCATCCCCGCCGAGTCGACGTAGAGCACCGCCTCCCCCGGGCCGACCGAGCCGAAGGTGACCCCCACGGCCAGTTCAGTCATCGGGCCCGCGGCCGCGAGCGGGCCGGCCGCCTGCTCGGCCCCGGTCAGGCGGTCCCGCCGGAGCGGTCGCAGCACCGCCCGACCCGGCGGGCGCAGCCCGGCCGCGCCGAGCAGCGCGCCGGAGGCCGCGAGCTGGACGTTGCCGAACGTGTCGACGAGGACCACCTCGGTCTCCACGGTCCCATCCGGGCGTAGCCGGGCCAGGGCCGCCCGGGGACGGACCAGGGTCGCCGGCTCCACCGGCTCACCGACCTCCTGGAGCGGTGTCCCGCGCGCCAGGGCGGCAGCCACCGGGGCGAAGACGTCCCGGCCGTGGAACGTCGCGGGGGTTGCGGGCCGCACCTCCAGCGTGACCGCGGCCTCGATCCCCCCCAGCCGCTCGGCCGCGGAGATCAGCAGGCCGTTGTCCGGCCCGACCAGGTGACCGCCGACCGCGCGCAGTGCCAGGGCCCGGCGCGACGTGCCCACCCCGGGATCCACCACGGCGAGGTGCACCCCCCGAGGCAGGGAACCCACCGTCTGGGCGAGCACGGCCGCCCCCCGCCGCACGTCCCCCGGCGGCACCAGGTGGGTCACGTCGATGATCCGGGCATCCGGCACCGTCTGCAGGATCACCCCGTGGCAGGCTGYGACGAAGCCGTCGGCGAGTCCGTAGTCAGTGGTGAAGCTGATGCACCTCACCGGCTCAACCTGACGTCAACCCGATGGCTGACGTCAACCCGATGGCCCGGAGACGGACGCCTCGCCGAGCCCGGTGCCGTCCCGGCCCGGTGGGTCCGGATGGCCGTGCACCCAGCCCTCGTCATCCACCCAGCCCTCACTGTCGACCACCCGGTGGGGATCGGCCTCCAGGGCCGGCAGTTCGCCCGCCGCCGGCTGGCCCGGATCGTAGCTGACGGGCCGGTCGCGTTCGGGCGTCGGACCACCGTTGGCGATGACCACCGCGACCCACGGAATGATCACGGCCATCGCGACGGCGACGAACCGTAGCCAGCCGTGGAAGGCGACCACGGCGAGCACGAAGCAGAGCATCCGGAACATCATCGAGAGGAGGTAACGCACCTCCCGCCGATGGATGTCCCACTGCCGCGACCGGGCCGCGGACGTGATCAGGACCGTGTCCTGCCGCCTGAACATCACGCGTACACCTCGATGGCTCTCACTCCCCGACCGGTGCGCCGCCCCGTGCCTCCAAATATCCTCCTCACCGGCGCCCGGGGAAAATGCCGGCGGCCGGCGTGCGACGGTGCGGACCAGGAACCACGGCGTCCGCCGGGCGCCGTGTCGGACGACACCATGTCAGCTAGCACCATGTCAGGTGACACCACCTCAAGTGACAACATGTCAAGCAGTATCATGTMAAGTGGCACCATGTCGGACGGGAATCCGGCCCGGATCCGCCGACCGGATGAACAGCCGGTCGTGTGCACCCGTACGGTGCACCAAGCTGTGCCAGAACGTTCATGTAACGGTCGGCTGGCCGTCTGCGGCACGGCTCCATGCCCTGCCACCGTGCTCGTGTGCGCATAGCGGTGATCACCGAGTCGTTCCTCCCCCATGTTGACGGGGTGACGAACACGGTCTGTCGAGTGCTGGAACATCTGCGGGACCGGCAGCACGAGGCGATGGTCATCGCGCCGGCTCCGGCGCCCGCCGCCCGACGCGCGGCGGCGCGCAGCCACGCCGGCGCACCGGTGCTGTGGGCACCGTCGGCTCCCCTACCGGGTTACCCGGCGTTTCGCTTCGCAGTCCCGTGGCCCGGGCTTCCCGCCGCCTTACGGGAGTTCAACCCGGACATCGTCCATCTGGCGGCGCCCGCCGGCCTCGGGGCGCAGGCGGTGTTCGCGGCGCGGCGCCTCGGCATACCGAGCATCGCCGTCTACCAGACGGACATCGCCGCGTTCGCAGCCCGCTACGGGCTGGCCACCGCGGAACGCACGATCTGGCACTGGCTCGCCATCGTACATCGGCTCGCGGCCCGGACCCTCGCGCCGTCCTGGGATGCCGTCGACACCCTCCTGAGCCAGGGCGTGCAACGGGTCGCCCGCTGGAGTCGGGGGGTGGACCTCGAACGTTTCCACCCGGCGCACCGGGACGACGAGCTGCGCCGCCGCCTCGCTCCGAACGGCGAGGTCCTGGTCGGCTACGTCGGCCGGCTGGCCCGGGAGAAGCGGGTGGAGCTGCTCGGAGCGGTGTCCGACATCCCGAACACCCGGCTCGTCGTCGTCGGTGACGGCCCCTCCCGTCCCACCCTGGCCCGGTCGATGCCGAACGCGGCGTTCCTCGGATTCCGCGCCGGGCAGGAGCTCTCGGCCGCGGTCGCGAGCCTCGACGTCTTCGTCCACACCGGCATCCACGAGACATTCTGCCAGGCGGCGCAGGAGGCCAAGGCGAGCGGGGTACCGGTGGTCGCCCCTGCGGCGGGCGGGCTGCTTGACGTTGTCGAGCACGGCCGCACCGGGCTGCACTACACTCCCGGCGACCCCGCGGCCCTGCGGGCGCAGGTCGCGGCCCTGACCGACGACCTCCCTCGTCGGGTGGCGATGGGTGCGGCGGCCCGGGAGTCGGTCGCGGGATGCGGGTGGAGCGCGATCGGCGACGAGCTGCTCGGCCACTACCGTGACGTGCTCGGCACCGGCGGCGGGGCCGGTCGCTTCGGCCGCCTCAGGCACCCCGGCCCGGTCATCGAGGGAYGGAGCGGACGGCGGGGCGGACGACGGGACGGATGGGACGCACGCAAGCGGCCCGGGACGGGAAACGACGACGGGTGGTCAGCATGAAGATCGTGCAGGCGGCAAACTTCGTCGCGCCGGCCTCCGGCGGCATCCGGACGACACTGCGCCACCTCGCCGCCGGCTACACCGCGGCGGGCCACGAGGTCGTCCAGATCATTCCGGGCGAGCAGGACGCCGAACTGGTCCGGCCGGATGCCCGCGTGCTCCAACTGCGCGCCCCCCGGCTACCCGGAACCGGTTACCGGATCATCACCGAGCCGTGGCGCGTCGCCGACCTGCTCGACCGGGAACGGCCCGACCGACTCGAGGTCCACGACCGGGCGACCCTGCGTCCACTGGCCCGATGGGCCCGCCGTCGCGGGGTGCCGTCGCTGGTCGTCAGCCACGAGCGGCTCGACCGCCTGCTCGGCACCTGGACACCCGCACCGTTGCGGGGAGTCCTGCCGGTCTCGACAGCCGCGGACCGGGCGAACGCCTCGCTCGCGGCCGCCTTCGACTCCGTCGTGGCGACGACGGCCTGGGCGGCGGCGGAGTTCGTCCGCATCGGCGCCGGCAACCTGCGCCACGTTCCGCTCGGCGTCGAGCTCGACCGTTTCTCCTCCGCCCACCACGACCTGACCCTGCGACGCGCCTTCGCCCGTGACCAGGAGGCGCTGCTGGTGGTGGCCAGCCGGCTGGCACCGGAGAAGCGGGTCGACCTCGCCGTGGACGCGGCAGCTGAACTCGTCCGCCGCCGGGTGCCGGCGCGCCTGGTGATCGCCGGTGACGGGGCCCATCGGGGCCGGCTGGAACGGCATGCGGCCGGGCTGCCGGTGACCTTCCTCGGGTTCGTGGCCGACCGGGAACGGCTCGCCGGCCTGCTGGCGACCGCCGACCTCGCGCTCGCCCCCGGCCCGGTGGAGACCTTCGGGCTGGCCGCTCTGGAGGCGCTCGCCAGCGGCACCCCGGCAGTGGTGCACCACGCCAGCGCGCTCGCCGAACTGATCGTCCCGGGAGTGGGCACGATCGCCGCGGGCAGCGGATTCACGTTCGCCGACGCCGTCGTGGACCTGCTGTCCGCCTCGCCTGCGCAGATCCACGCGCGCCGGATCGCGGCCCGGGCCCGCGCGGAGCAGTTCCCCTGGTCGGCCACGGTCGCGGGCTTCCTTGCCTGCCACGACTCGCCCGGTCCGGCCGCCCCGGGCACGGCCTTCCCGCAGCCACCGGCGCCGCCGCTCGCGGCCTGACTCGCGGCCTGAAAGGCGGGCAGAGCCATGGACTCCGGCACCGGATCCCGGCGGTTCGTCGCGCTGGGCGACAGCATCACGGTCGGCCTCGGCGACGGCGTGACGATGGGACGCGAACACCGCCGCCCCGCGACGGGAGGACGGGGCTTCGCCRCCCGGCTCGCCGCGTGCCTGGGCCCGGCCGGCGCCATGGAATTCACCAATCTGGCCACCACGGGAGCGACCACGCACGACGTGCGTACCCGTCAGCTCCCCGTCGCCCTGTCGCTGGGCCCCCAGATCGCCAGCGTGATCGCCGGCATGAACGACGTGCTGAAACCGACGTTCGATCCGCTGCGGTTACGCCAGGACCTGGTCTGGACGGTGGGCCGACTGCGGGCCGACGGAGTCGTCGTCCTCACCGCTACCATGCCCGATCCCAGCCGGCTGCTCCCGGTGCCGGCGCCGTTCGGCCGGATCCTGAGCGAACGGGTCGAACGGCTCAACGCGGCGGTCCAGGCCGCGGCCCGGACGGACCCCGGAGTGTTGATGGTCGACCTCGGCGGGCACCCTGCGGTGCGCAGCCGGTCCAGCTTCGACGTGGACCGGATCCACCCGGGGCCACGCGGCCACCGCCTGATCGCGCAGGCGTTCGCCCACCGTCTGTCGCACGCCGGGGTACCACTCGTGGGTCTGYCGGACGGACCCGATCATGAGGAACCGGCTCCGGGAATCATCGAGCACTCCTACTGGCTGCTGAGCGTGGGCCTGCCCTGGCTGGCCGGGCGGTGCCTGCCCAGAGGCGACAAATGGCGCTATCACCCGGAAAAAGGTCTGGTAYGGCCCCCTCGGCGAGCCTGAAGGCTCCTCGATTGYCTACGGTAGGCAATGTGCTTCCCGCCCTGTCAGCGTCGCCCCGGTCCGGAGTCCTCACCGGATGGGGCAATGCGTGGCTTGCCGGGCTCGTCGGGCTCGACGACGTCATCACCCAGATGCACCGCGCGCTCGGTGGCGAGGCGGCGCCGCACACCCTCGGCGACGAGCCGCTCGTGCTGGGCCTGGGAGCCCTGCGTTCGGCCGGAGCGCAACGRCTCCGGCTGGTCCTGCCCGCCCCCGGGGACGCCACCGGCCTGCCCGGCCCGGCGGAGGTGAACAGGGACGCGATCACCGCCGGAGAGGCGATCATCGTGATCGGCCCGAACCCGCCGCTGGTGCTCGTCCCCGGGGTCGTCGTGCACGGGCCGGCCCTGGAGGGGCGGCTGGAGTCGGTGCACTGGCGGGTGCTCGTCGCGTCCCGCGTGCCACCGCCCGGAGCCGGCCTGCGCGCCGCGGAACACGACCTCAGCAACGCGATCCGCACCACGACGGCCGCGCTCATCGACCTCGACATCGCAAGCGCCCGCCCCGAGGTGCTCGCCCTGCTGCGCGACCGCGGGGTGGATGACCCGGGCCCGGGGCTGGGCCCGGGCCATCCACCGGGGGCGCACGCCCTGCTGGCCCGGGCGGAGCGGTTGTCGACCCTGCTCGACCTCGCCGCCCGGGACGACGGTGCCGCGGTGACCGCGAGCGAGATCGCCCGCAGGTCCGCGGCGCTGCGCAACCTTTCCGCGGCGGTGCGTCGCGCCTATGCGGCGGCCTACGACGCCTTCGACCCGACGTATGCCCCCGTGCCGCCCTCGAACTGACGATCGCCGGCTGTCCGCCCCGGCCGGCTCCGGTCAGTTCAGCCGAGGGCAGAAGTGCCCGGCCGGATCGTCCGGGCGACCGCACAGGACGCACGGTGGACGCCCGGCGGCGACGATCGTGCGGGCCCGTTCGATGAAGGCACGGGCCTGTTTGATCGACAGTCCCACCCGCAACGAGTCGAGCTCGTCCTCGCTCTCGGGGAGCCGGAACTCCCCGGGAGACAGCCCGGCCGCCTCGACGAAGACCCGATGGCCGTCCCAGGACACCGTGAGCTGGCCCAGATGGAAGTCCTCCTCGAACGGGGCATCCAGCGGGGCAAGATCGATCTCGACGTCCGAAGCGGTCGGAAGCACGATGCCCTGGGTCTGGCCCACCTGGCCGAGCAACGCGGTCAGCCCCTCCGCGAGGGCGGTGACCTCGGTTTTCTCCAGACCGACCGTCACGACCTGACCACGCCCAGCAGCCTGCAGGAAGAAGACCCGGTCACCCGGCTGGCCGACGGTTCCCACCACGAACCTTTCCGGGGATTCGAACACGTAGCGCCGCATATCTCCGATCGCTCCGTTACCTTGACTCGCTTCGTCGTTCGGTTCTGATCGCTTCGTTCCCCATCAGTATCGGTTCCCCATCAGCCTCGGTTCACCATCAGTATGGCCGCATCGCCGTGCGGTCCGCCCTCGCCCACCCTCCCGGATTCAGGACCACCCCGGATTCGGGTCCGCGGGGATTCAGGTCCGCGGGGATTCAGGTCCGCGGGGATTCAGGTCCGCGGGGGTTCAGGTCCGCGGCGGCCCGAGGGGCTCGCAGCAGTGCGCGGGGCAGTCCGCCGGCCATGGCCCGAGGCCGGTCAGCGACCGTCGGACACCGCCGGGACGACGCAGCTCCTCGATCAGTTCTCCCACCATCGAGACGAACCGCGGATCCACCCCGACGGTGCCCGCCCGCGTCGCCGGCAGGCCCAGCTCCCGCGCCCGTTCCAGGGCCCCCACGTCGAGGTCGTAGCGGACCTCCACGTGATCGCTGACGAACCCCAGCGGAATGATCACGGCACTGGCGGCCCCCGCCGCGGCCAGCTGCGCGAGCCGATCGCGCACGTCCGGCTCGAGCCACGGCACGCCCGGCGATCCACTGCGGCTGCAGAAGGCCAGGTCGAAGGGATGACGCACGCCGGTGATGCGTTCGATCCCCTCGATGATCACCGCCGCGGTGGCCCGCAGCTGGCGAGCGTAGGCGCCCTCGCCACGCCCGCTGGCGCGGGCCTGCGCGAGGGGGAGCGAATGGGCGGTGAAGATCAGATGGGCATCGGAACGCACCTTCGCCGGCAGGTCGGCCAGCGCCGCGACGCCGCGGTCCACCATCGGCTCCACGAACCCCGGATGGTCGAAGAACAGCCGCAGCTTCACCAGCTCGGGCGCACGGTCCCCCACCGCGGCGGCGGCTGCCGCGAGGTCCTCCCGGTACTGCCGGCATCCCGAGTAGGACGAGAAAGCCGAGGTGACGAAGCACGCGGCACGCCGGATGYCGTCGGCGGCCATCTGGGCGACCGTGTCGGTCAGATAGGGCGCCCAGTTCCGGTTCCCCCAGTAGACCGGCAGCCCGGGCAGCTCCGCACGCAACGCGGTGACCAGCGCCCGGTTCTGCTCGTTGAGGGGGCTACGCCCACCGAACAGGTGGTACTGCTCGGCGACGACCGCCAGCCGGGAGGCGGGGATGTCCCGGCCCCTGGTCACGTTGCGGAGGAACGGCAACACGTCGCCGGGCCCCTCGGGACCCCCGAACGAGACGAGCAGCAGGGCGTCCACGTCCCCCGATGCCCGGACGTCCCCCGATGCCCCGACGTCCCCCGATGCCCCGACGTCCCCCGATGCCCCGGCCCCGCTCATCTCGGCACGCTGCCGGCGATCTCCGCCGGATAGCTCGGGAAGTAGCGGGTGATCTCGGACAGCTCGAAGGTGGGCAGGATGGACCCGGCCGGTTCCCGCGCGAGCAGGAACGCGAACGACGCGCGGACCAACGCGATCAGGCCCGGCACATCGTCGGGCGAGAGCCCCACCGCCGTGAGCACCTTGTCATCGACCCGCACCCGGTAGTTGAAGGAGAGCCCGCGGACTCCCGGAGACGTCTCCTCCGCGACCTCGACGTCGAAGTCGCGGCCGCCGTACGGTTCCACCCGGATCACGCCCACCGACCCACCCCCTCGCGGTTGCGCCGACCGCACCGCCGCAGCCACCTCAACTGCTGAGCCACCTCAACTGAGAGGGAAGGCGCGCCCCTGGTTTCGATCAGCCAGCGGCGTGGCGGCACGGCGACGCCGCGCCATCTACGATATCCGTCGGCGCGCCCCACATGCGTCGCCGCCGGGCAAGAAGATCGCCTGCCCCGGCTCCCGCGCGGCAGCCGGGGCGGGCACCGGCCCACCCGGACGCCATCGCGGGTGATCCAGCCGATGATCAGACGGCCAGGTGAGCCTTCATGGCGCGGGCCCGCTCGCCGAGCTCGGGCATTCCCACGACCGTGACCCCGGCCGCGCCGAGCAGTTCGTARCCCTGGCAGTCGGCGACGAACAGGCTGGGTTCCCGCCAGGCGATGACCACTCGGGGGATCTTCGCTTCCAGGATGAGCTGGGTGCAGGTGCGTGGCCACGACATGCGCTGGGAGCAGGGTTCGAGTGTGCTGTAGATCGTCGCGGTGGCGAGACGGGGGTCATCGGGAGCGACCTTCGCGAGCGCGGACTCCTCGGCATGYACCGTGTCGTCGACCTCGCGGGAAAACCCGAACGCGATCTCCTCGCCGTTCTCGCCGACGATGACGGCACCCACCGAGTAGGCACCGGTGGCGGGCGGGCAGCGGTGAGCGAGCTCGATGGCCCGCGTCATCCACCGGTGGTCATCGATCTGGGCCATGAGGGGCTCGTCCTTTCTCGGGCGGGTCCGGCAACCGTCGAAGAGCCCATCGCCTGCCGGAACTCGACCCCGTAGAGAACTTTGGCAACGATCTAGATGGTTGGGCCTGCTGGGAGCGCACRGCGCTCGGATGAGACCTGTTCGCCCAGGTCGCGGACGGGTTCGAGCCGTGCCCACTCCTCGTTGCGGGCGAGGGTGCGCCAAATACCGGCGGCCCGGTTGAAGGTCGGGCCGTTGGTCACTTCCTTGCCGTCAACGATCATGAGGGCGTCGCTTGCTGCGGTGGCTGCCTGTTCGGGGTCCGGGTGGGTGCGGTGGATGAAGGCCCGTGCGAGTGCGAGATGGGTGCCGGCGGTGCTGACGTACCGTCCGGTTCCGCTGAGCATCGCCAACGATGCGCGGGCGTGTGGCTCGGCTTCGTCACCCTTGCCGAGATAGCCGAGTACCACCGCATTGAAAGCTTCGCTGGACTCTTCGTCGATCGGTGAAGGTCCTGGCAGGCGGTTGYCGGTCCAGACATGATCATTCATGGTCCGCAAGGCGGTTAGTGCTTCGTCTTCGCGGCTGGTGATGGCGTAGGCGCGGGCCTGTGCGCAGGCGAGGAGCGGGACGATATAGGGGTGCGCCTGCGGCTGGGCCTGGGCGGCGATGTCCGCAGCGGTCTCGAACTCGCGGGCGAAGAAGGCCACGGCGGAGCGCATGGCGGCAACCGATCCGGCAAGTAGTAGGTTACCGGCTGCCTGGGCGTGTTGAGCGGCGAGGACGAAGAACGTCAACGCGCCGTCGTCATCGCCCATGTCGAAGGCGAGTCGACCACGGTAGAAGGCGTATTGGCCGGCGAGGAGTTCGAGGTCGCGACGGTCGGTGCCGGTGACTCTGGTTTCCAACCGGGCTTCCGCATCGTCCCACGCTTGTTCGACGGGTCCGAGTAGATCCGCGTGCGGTGTCGTGGAGTAGATCCGGGTGAGGCGTTGGATGCCCTGGTGGAGCTGGGCGACACTGAGGGGGTCCGGGGTGGACGCGGCGATGGCGCGGGAGATCTGCGCGGCGCGGCTGGTGGCGCCAGTCGTGGCGGTGCTGGCGGCAAGAAGGATGCCGGTGCCGAGTAGGTCACGGCGGCGCGACGGACTCACCTCCTCGCGGGGCGGCCCGCTGCCGGGCTCCGCCTGAGCGGGAACCATGACGGGACGTGATGGTCGTAGTGGACGCTTCCGTGCTCGCCAACGCCCTCGTCTACGCCGACGCCCGACTCGCCCGCACCGCCACCCGCTACTGCACCATCCACCTCGTCGAATAGGCGCGTGTCTCACGTCGGGTATTGCTCTAAGGGCTAAGCACAGACGAGCAACCGAACCGGCGCCAGCGGCCCGCGGTACGCACCGGGACGCAGGTGCAATGGAATGGCAGCTGCCACCATGCCGCATTGATCGTTTTCGTCTATCGTCGCGGAACATGAACAGCGGCCACGAGCATGAGCTCCCCGCCCAAGGGCACGGGCACGGCGGGCACCCGCGCGGCGGACG
Organism: Frankia sp. CgMI4; assembly: GCF_001756285.1. Classification (NCBI taxonomy): domain Bacteria; kingdom Bacillati; phylum Actinomycetota; class Actinomycetes; order Frankiales; family Frankiaceae; genus Frankia; species Frankia sp. CgMI4. The sequence continues at coordinate 17,392 of NZ_MAQZ01000090.1, read as the reverse complement.
GCATGACCACCACGCGAGCGGGCGGTGGACGCGGCTTCGTCACGGCCTGTCAGACCTGGCCGGAGGGCACAGCCACGACCCGGCGGACCAGATCGACGACGCGTTGGAAGCCGACACCGCCGGCCGCCGCGCCCTCCTGATCAGCCTGGCCGGTCTCGGGCTGACCGCCGCCCCGCAAGCCGCCGTCGTGGCACTGTCCGGATCGGTCGCGCTCCTCGGCGACACCCTGCACAACGTCGCCGACGCGCTCACCGCGGTGCCCCTGCTCATCGCCTTCACCGTGGCACGCCGCCCGGCCACCGCCCGGTTTACCTACGGCTACGGCCGCGCCGAGGACCTCGCCGGCCTCGCCGTCCTCGCGATGATCGCCCTGTCGAGTGCGCTCACCGCCTGGGCCGCGATCGACCGCCTCCTGCACCCCCAGCGCGTCGGCCATCTGGGAGCGGTCGCCGTGGCCGGGCTCGTCGGCTTCCTCGGCAACGAGATCGTCGCCCGCTACCGCATCAGGATCGGCCATCAGATCGGCTCCGCCGCCCTCGTCGCCGACGGCCTACACGCCCGCACCGACAGTCTCACCAGCCTCGCGGTGCTCCTCGGCGCGGCCGGTGTCGCGGTGGGCTGGCACTGGGCCGACCCCGCCATCGGCCTGGCGATCACCCTGGCGATCCTCGGAGTCCTGCGCTCCGCCGCTCGCGTCGTCGGGGCCCGGCTCATGGACGCCGTCGACCCCGCCGTGGTCGCCGAAGCCACCAGGGCGCTCCTGCACACCGAGGGCATCGAGGCCGTCYGCGAACTGCGGCTGCGCTGGATCGGCCACACCCTGCGCGCCGAAGCCGACGTCACCGTCGATGCGAACCTGACCCTGACCGCCGCTCACGACCTCGCCCACGCCGCCGAAGCCCACCTGCTGCGCCGCATCCGCCGCCTGTCCGCCGCTACCATCCACACCAGCCCCACCCACCACCACGCCGCCACGACGGTCCCCTAAGCCGCACCGCCGATCATGCTCGGTCACGGCGCCGCCGGATCGGTGCCCCGTGCCCAGCTCAGTGCCCCGTGCCCAGCTCAGTGCCCCATGCTCAGCCCGCCGTCCACGGGGATCAGCGCACCGTTGATGTAACCGGCCTGCGGGGAGGCGAGGAAGGCGACGAGGGCTGCGACGTCCTCGGCCTCACCCATGCGGCCACCGGGGACGCCGGCGGTGAGCTGCTCCCGCTGCGCCTCGGTCAGCGCGTCGGTCATGTCGGTCCGGATCGGCCCCGGAGCGACCACGTTCGAGGTGATGTTGCGCGGAGCCAGCTCGCGGGCGAGGGAACGGGCGAAGCCGATCAGGCCGGCCTTGGACGCCGCGTAGTTGGACTGGCCGKGGCCGCCGACGGAGGCGACGACGGAGGAGATGAAGATGAGCCGACCACGACGCAGCCGCATCATCGGCCGGGAGGCACGCTTGGCCACCCGGTAGGCACCGAGCAGGTTCGTGTCCACGACCTCCTGGAACGCGTCCTCGCTCATCGTCGCCAGCAGGGTGTCCCGCACGATCCCGGCGTTGGACACCACGATCTCCACCGGCCCGAGCTCGGCTTCGATCTCCGTGAACGCCTTGTCGACGCTCTCACTGTTGGCGACATCCAGACGGACGCCCAGCATCCCCGCGGGGGCGGTGCCCCCGCGGCTGGCGACCGCGACCCGCTCACCCGCGGCCGTCAGGGCGGCGGCGCAGGCGGCGCCGATCCCCCGATTACCACCTGTTACCAGTGCGACACGACCCTCATTTGCGCCCATGGGTCGGATGGTAGCGGCCACCGCGTCGAATCCCGGTGTCCGCCGACGATGAGGCCTCAACCGCCGGCCGGCATCGGCTCGGCCACCCTCGCGGTCCTCCCTGGTGTCGCCCCGAACCGGTCACGCGGACCGATCGCACGGGCGGGACGATCCGGGGGGACGATGCGCACATGCGTCTGATGATCCGAGTTCAGCCGGGCGCCGGGCGGACCGCGGTGGGCGGCCGGCGCGAGGACCCGCTGCACGGCCCGCTGCTGATCGTCCRGGTCACCGAGCCTGCCGTCGACGGCCGGGCCACCGAAGCCGCCCTGCGGGCCCTGTGCGCGGCGCTGCGGGTGCGCCGGGGAGATGTCCGGCTGGTCCGCGGCGCGACCGGCCGGGTCAAGGCCGTCGAGGTCGAGGTGGCAGCGGTCGACGAGCCCGCGCTCCGGATCCGGATCGACGAGCTCGGCCGGGACGGCTGACCGCCGGGGCGGCAAGTCCCGCCGCGGCAGTCCTGGCAGGGCGGTTCCGGCATCACCGGGCTGACGCACGACGGCCAACGCCACCGCGATGGAACGCGGATGCTGAAATGGTACGGCCACCGTGGTGAAGGTGGGATACCGACGCGGACACACCATGTGACGGCGACGGGCGCCGCCGATCCGGCCGGCGGCGCAACCTCCGACCGGCACCGCACCACCGCGCGTCCGGACTTTGGGAGGTCGGAGTCGTGGGACGTAGGCCGGTCATGCGCAGGCCCGATGTCAGACCGGTGGAGGCGGCGCACACGCGCTCCGGCCGGGGGGATATGATCATTACACCAGACGACGCCGCGGGGCCGGTCCCGGCCCGGTCCGTGGATCCGCCCGTGCCGGGGACCGACGGTCGGGTCACCCACGACGACCGGGCCGAGGGCGGCGGTCCGCCGGGAGACGCCAGCCCCCCGACCGGACCGACGAACGGAGACGACGTCGTGGGAACCCAGACCTCGCCGACCGCGGCCCGGGCCATCCCGGGGCCCCCAGACCCGGCCATGCCAGACCCGGCCATGCCGGGGCCGCCCGGTGGCGTACTCGACCTCGCCGCGCTGGCCGCCGTGGAACGGCGGCTGCGGAGCGTCGCGGCCCGGATCATCGACGGGGACGAACGCGCCGGGCAGCGGCCCGCGGTCGCCGCCGAGTCGGAACGGGCGGCCGTGGCCTCGGTGTCGAGCATCGCCACGGTGCTGTGGTTCGACGCCCTGCGCGCCGAGGACCGCGTCAGTGTGACTCCACGCGCCGCCCCGCTGATCCATGCCGTTCATCACGTCCTGGCGCACGCCAGGCCGACGGCCGAGAAGACGGCAGCCGAGAAGACCACGGCCGCATCGCCCGTCCCCGCCGTCTACCGGCTCCCCCACGTCCGGCCGGGTGAGATCCGTCCGAACGGGGTCCGTTCCGGGCCCGATGGTCGGCCGTTGCGTGCCCTCGGCGCCGGCAACATCGGACCGAGCGGGACGGTCTGGGCGGCGTTGGCACGCCGTTATGCCGGGGAACGCTTCGACCGGACTCCCCGGGGTCGGCAGATCTGTCTGATCGACTACTCCGAGCTGCACGACCCGACCGTCTGGGAAACGATCACCGATGAGCGGGTCGCTCATCTCGGCGAGCTGTTCTGGGTGGTGACGGTGTCCGGCTCCGCGCCGACCGGACCGGTCGGCGGCATCGGCAAGCCCGCCCGCGCGGCGCGCATGTTCGAAGCCGCCGGTTGGCAGGTGCTCACCGTCCGATACGGACGCGTCCTCGAAGCGCTCTTCCGGGCTCCCGGCGGTCACGCGCTTCGCAACCGCCTCGACCAGCTCCCGATGGGCGAGTACCGCGCGCTGCTGCAGGCCCACGGAGCCGACCTGCGCCGCCGGCTCGCCGGTCCCGGTGCGTCCGGCGCCGGCATCAGCCGCCTGCTGGACACCCTCACCGATGACGAGATCCATGCCTGCCTGCGCGATCTCGGTGGCCACGACCTTCCCCTGCTGATCGACGCCTTCGACGAAGTCGCGGCGGACCGGCCCACGGTCCTGTTCGCCTACACCAGCGAYGAGCTCGCCCGGGAGGAGCGCTCCCACGACGAACAGACCCACGGCGAACAGACCRCCGACCACGCGTCCGCGGCCCCGTCCGCCGGACCGGGCACGCCGCCGGCCGCCGGCGGTGGCACCCGCCCGGTCCTCCGGCCGGGAGACGACGCCGCGGCCCACCGCCTCGCCCGGCACGTCGCCGGTTACCTGGACCGGGTGCCGGTGCCGCTCGGCGCGGCACCACCCGTGCCGACCGACTCCGACCACCGCTTCCCGGCGTGGATCTCCACCCAGGAGGCATTCGGCGGGATGTTGCGGGACCTACCCCGGCTCGCGCCCCAGGCAGCCACCGCGGTGCTGACCATCAGTACGCGCAACGCCGACCCCGTCCTCGCCGGCTGGCTGGCCGCGGCGGACCGGACCGATGGGGAACAACCGGGCCGGCACGTGGCCGGAGGCCTGTCGGCCACGGCCTTCGGCGGGGTGCTGGCCTCGCTGGGAGTGGCCTGGAGCCGCCAGGGTCTGCCGCTGCTGCCCATCGGAGTCGCCGACGAGGTGGCGGCCGGACGGGTACTGCCCGGCTGGATGGCCGGCGCCACCGCGGACGCCCGATCGATGCTCGCCGTGGCGGACACCGGTCTCGACCCGGTCGTCCGCAACCTGGCCTGGAACGGTGGCAACGTCGTCCCCGCCCCGGTGGCCGCGACCTGGGAACCGGCCTTCGCGCACGATCTCGCCTGGTGCCTGCTGGCCGGCCTCGGCGGGCTGGCCCGCCTCGACGGCACCTCCTGTGTGATCCGGCTCTCCGCCCGCCAGGTCGATCAGCGCCTCGCCGAGGTCCCCGTGGACGCGCTGGAACGGCACCGACGCCGGGCCCTGGTCCTCGCCGGGGGGTACCGGCTCCACGAGGGCGGTCCCGACGCCGCGCTCACCCTCGTCGGGGTGGGTGCGGTCATGCCGGAGGTGCTGCACGCCGCAGCGGAGCTACGCGCCGGCCTCGGCCGGGAGATCACGGCCGTGTGCGTGACCTCCCCGAACGCGATGTTCCACGCGCTGCAGGCCCGGCGCGGGTTGGCCGAGGGTTCCGACGCCCTGCTCACCGAGGTGTTCCCCGCGGACCGGCGCACCCCGATCGTGACGGTGGTCGACGGGGACCCCCGTGCCCTGAGTTTCCTCGCCGGCGTCCACGGAGATCCCATCTCCGCCCTCGGTTCGAGCGCGCCGCTGYCGGAGGCCTCCGGGCCGCCGGGAGGGCCACCGGGAGGGCCACCGGGGGACACCGACCCGGGCTCATCGGCCTCCGGCGCCGGCGGCCACGCCGGTAGCGGCAGCCTTGCCCGGCGGGACACGGCCTCGTCGCGGGACCACCGTCGCCGCCCACCGGTGGAGCTGGACACGATCGTCGGAACGGCCCTGGACCTGCTGGACGAGACGGCAGGCTGATCCGGGCCAGGGACCCCACCGTACCCGGATCCCGGGACCCCGGCCGCGCCCGGACCCCGACGGCCCGCCGTGCTCAGATCCCGACGGCGTGCACGCCGCCGTCGACGTGGACGATCTCGCCGGTGGTGGCCGGGAACCAGTCCGAGAGCAGCGCCACGCAGGCCTGGGCGGCCGGCGTGGTGTCGTGGACGCTCCAGCCGAGCGGCGCCCGGCCGTCCCAGACCTCCTCGAACTGGCTGAAGCCCGGGATGCTCTTGGCCGCCATGGTCCGCAGCGGGCCGGCCGCGACGAGGTTCACCCGCACGCCCCGGGGTCCCAGATCACGGGCGAGGTAGCGGGTGGCGGAGGCGAGGCCGGCCTTCGCCACGCCCATCCAGTCGTACGACGGCCAGGCGACGGACGCGTCGAAGTCCAGGCCGACGATCGACGCCTTCTCGGCGAACAACGGCAGGGCGGCCCGGGTGAGCGACGCCAGCGACCAGGTGGAGATCTGCAGGGCGGTGCCGACCTCGGACCAGGCCGCCTCGACGAACGGCTTCCCACCGAGCACCGATTCGGGCGCGAACCCGATCGCGTGCAGCACGCCGTCCAGGCCGTCAACATGTTCGAGCACCTGTCCGGCCAGCCCCGCGAGATGCTCTTCGTCGGTGACGTCCAGCTCGACGACGGGCGCCAGGGTGGGCAGTCTCTTGGCGATGCGGCGGGTCAGCGACAACCCCCGCCCGAATCCGCTGAGGACCACCGCCGCACCCTGCTCCTGGGCGATGCGGGCGACGCTGAATGCGATCGAGGCTTCCGTGAGAACACCGGTGACGAGAACGCGCTTACCTTCGAGAAGTCCGCTCATGGGCTGCATACTCCCAAACATCGCCGTCCCGGTAGCGACACCGCTGCCGGGAAGTCGTCCCCGCCGTCAGCGGCGGATGCCGTCGCCCGCAGCCCGTCCACCGTTGCCCGCCCACCACCCGCCCGCTCGGCGCTAGGGCGACCGGGCGGCCTGCAGCCGCCGAGCCGTGCGGATCACCGGTTCGACGAACCGGGCCGCCAGCGGGCCGAGGACGGCCATCAGCAGCACGTAACAGGCGGCAAGCGGGCCCAGCCGGGGTTCGAGGCCGGCCGCCACCGCGAGGCCCGCGATGACGATCGAGAACTCGCCGCGTGCGACGAGGGCGGCCCCGGCCCGGAACCGGCCCATGGTCCCGATTCCCGCCGAGCGGGCGGCCCACCATCCCGTCATGACCTTTGTCGCGACTCCGGCGATCGCGAGCAGGGACCCGGTGAGCAGCGCCGGAGGGATCTCAGCGGGATCGGTCTGCATGCCGAAGAAGACGAAGAAGACCGCCGCGAACAGATCGCGCAGCGGCCGCAGGACCTCCTCTGCACCCTCGGCGACTGGTCCGGACAGGGCGATGCCGACGAGGAACGCACCCACCGCGGCCGACACCTGCATACGCTGGGCGACCCCGGCGACGAACAGGGYCAGCCCCAGGGCCCGGAGCAGCAGGATCTCGTCGTTGCGGTGGGCCTTCGGGTTGAAGACCAGCCGGGTGACCTTCTCGCTGTGCCGCAGCGCGATGTAGAGCACCGCCACCAGGACTCCGAGCGCGATCGCCACGGTCAGCGATCCGCGCACGAACGTGTGATGGGCCAGCAACGCGGTGAGAACCGGCAGGTACACCGCCATGGCGAGGTCCTCGAGCACGAGGACGGACAGAACAACTGGCRTCTCCCGGTTACCGAGCCGCCCGAGGTCCCCCAGCACCTTCGCGATGATCCCCGAGGAGGAGATGGCCGTCACCCCACCCAGAACGACCGCCGCCGTCGGGCCCCAGCCGAGGAGGAACGCGGCGACGACCCCGGGGGTGGCGTTGAGCGCCAGGTCGAGCACCCCGGCCGGCGCCTGTCTGCGCAGCCCGGACAGCAGCTCGTCGGCGGTGTACTCCAGACCGAGGGTAAGCAGCAGGAGGACGACCCCGATCTCCGCGCCGACCCCGATGAACTCCTCGCTGGCACCGAGCGGCAGCAGGCCACCCCGGCCGAACGCCAGCCCACCCACCAGGTACAGGGGAATCGGTGAGACACTGATGCGCAGCGCGAGATGCCCGAGGACTCCTAGGCAAAACAGAATCCCGCCGAGYTCGAGGAAGGTCGTCGCGGTGGAGTGCACGCGGTCCCGACTGCCCTCCCTGCCCGCGTCAGCCGTTGCGGAGCAACATACCGACGGATGCGGTGTTCTCCGGCGTACCGACGACAACGACGACGTCTCCGGCCTCGAATCGGAAGTCCGGCCGCGGGGATGCGAGCACCTGCTGGTCGCGGACGACCGCGACGATGGAGGCGCCGGTGYGGGTACGGGCCTGGGTGTCCCCGAGCTCGCGGCCCACGTAGGGCGAGCCGGGCAGGATCACGATCTGCTCACCGACGAGCCCGGCGAAGGCACGGTTGAGGTCGGCGAGCTTCTCGACGATGCGCGGGGCACCGAGCAGCTCGGAGAGCACGTCGCCCTCCTCCGGCGTCAACGCGATGGACTCACGCGAGGCGTCCGGGTCGTCCGCGTCATAGATCACGAGGTCCCGGCGCCCGTGATGATGGGACACGACTCCGAGCCGGCGGCCGCTGCGCGTCGCGAAGTCATGCCGCAGCCCGATGCCAGGCAGCGCGGTCTCCTCGATCTCCACAGCAACCTCTCCGGCGCTCCGATGGCCTGCCTTCCCACGAAGGCCCAGATGACCAGCCCCATCACACAGTAGTCAACCATCCGCGACCGCGCCTGGACGGTGTGCCCGCCCGGCCCCTACCCCACGGAGCGCGGGGATCCGCGGATCCGCGCGCTCCGTCGGCGTGTCGGCATCACGACACGTATCGGTCGAGGAGGTCGAGGAGATCCCCGCCACGATGTTCTTGCGTGACGCGTTATGACGGAAGAACGTCGCAGTAGGACAATGCCGCAGTAGAGCAGCGTCGCAGTAGAGCACCCTCTCCTCGCCCCGCCCACGATCCACTCAGGAGGGTTACCCGACGTGCTGACCCGAAGCGCCCGCCTGTTCCGCCGGATCGCCCTGACCGTACTGGGTCTCGGCGTCCTCGGCCTCGGGATCGCGATGTTGGCGCTGCCGGGTCCGGGATTCCTCGTCGTGGCGCTCGGGTTCTTCATCCTGAGTCTGGAGTACGAGTGGGCGCGCAGCCGTTTCGAGCAGGCCCGACGCAAGGCCGCCGACCTCGCCGATCAGGCGGCCGCGAACCGGTTCTCGTCGGCGTTCACGATTCTGTTCGCGCTGGGGATGATCGCTGCGGGAATCGCGTGGATCGTGGTCGACACCCTTCCCGCGTCCTCCGGGTGGTCCGGCGGAAGCCTGATCCTCAGTGGGCTCGTCATCCTGACCACCATGATCGTGAGTCTCTGGCAGACGAAGGAGGCCCGCGATGCCGGCCGGCCCACGCCCGCCGAACTCCTCGCCCGGCGGGAGCTGGAGAAGAGTCGATCCTGATGGGCGAAAATCTACTGGCCCTGGGTGACCTGATTGATTCCGAGTACGTGCGGCTGGGCGTACACACACTTGTACAGGGCCGCGCGGTCGGCGGTCGACGCCTTCGCGACGTCGTACCGCAGCGGATAGATCCGGCTGGTGGCCAGCTGGTTGCGGTCCTTCGGCAGCTGGATGGCCCTGCCCACCGAGGGGCACGCGGCGCGCACCGCGTCCTTCTGCGCCTCGGTGGCTCCCGGGGCGAAGTACACGACGGCCTCCTGTTGCGGCGGCGGCCCGTCCAACGTCGCGTAGATCCCGAAAACGATCAGGCCGATGGTGGCGAGTACCGCCACGACGACCATCGTCCGGCGCCGAGGGTCGGCCAGGTAGCGAGCGGCACGGGCGGCAGCAGGTGACGACGGTGGGGCCACGTGGTGAGTCCTGTCACATCGGGGAAGGAAATCTGGTCCGGACGACGGCTGGAGCACCGCCATGACCGGACCCCCAACGTAGTCCGCCGAGCGGGTCCGTAAGGTAAACGCCCTCATGAGGCTTAGCGACCTCCGCCACGGGTGACCGCCGGCCCGCCGCTGCGCGGCGTGCTCGTACCGGTTCACCGTCGACCGGCGGCGCTGTGCCCGCGATCGCGCCCAACGGCGGGCGACCCCGATGACATCGACCTCGATGATCATCAATTATTCGACGATCATCGATCCAGCGATGATCACAACCAGTGGACCATGGGAGCGAGGAACAGGTCGTGCCATCCCTGATCGAGGACTACGCGCTGATCGGCGACACCCACTCCGCGGCGCTCGTGTCGCGCACCGGGTCGATCGACTGGCTGTGCCTGCCCCGATTCGACTCGCCGTCGTGCTTCGCCGCCCTGCTCGGCGACTCCGAGGCGGGCCACTGGAAGAYCGCTCCCGTCGAGCCGGTCCTGGGCGTCAGCCGGCGCTACCGGGGCGRCACGCTGGTCCTGGAGACGGACATGACGACCGCGTCCGGCACCGTGCGCATCGTCGACGCGATGTTTCCCCGCGCAGGCACGCACACCGTGCTCCGCCTGGTCGAATGCCTCGAAGGCGCGGTCCACCTGCGATCGGAGACCCGGTTTCGCTTCGACTACGGCTCCATCGTGCCGTGGGTCCGCCGGGTGGACGAGCACACCATGTCGGCGGTGGCCGGGCCGGATGCGGTCACCCTGCGGACGACCGCCCCGATGGAGGGGCACGACATGGCCACCTACGCCGACTTCCACGTCGCCGCCGGCCAGTCGGTACCGTTCTCATTGACCTGGACCCCCTCCCATCAGACTCCCCCGCCGTCCCACGACGTCCGGCGCATGATCACCCTCACCGAGGCGTGGTGGTCGGACTGGATGGCGGGCTGCACCTACGACGGCCAGTGGCAGCCGGCCGTCCGCCGGTCGCTGATCACCCTCAAGGCGCTCACCTACGCCCCGACCGGAGGGATCGTCGCCGCCGTCACGACCTCGTTGCCGGAGCACATCGGCGGCGTGCGCAACTGGGACTACCGGTACTGCTGGCTTCGGGACGCGACGATCACGCTGCTCGCCCTGCTCGACGCCGGGTTCACCAGCGAGGCGACCGCATGGCGGGAGTGGCTGCTGCGCGCGGTCGCCGGTGACCCCTCCCGGGTACAGATCATGTACGGCGTTGCCGGGGAACGCCGGCTGCCCGAATACGAGATCCCGTGGCTACCGGGGTACGAGAACTCCGCCCCGGTGCGGGTCGGCAACGCCGCCGTCGACCAGTTCCAGCTCGACGTCTACGGCGAGGTCCTCGACGCCCTGCATGTCGCGCGGGTCGCGGTCGCCAACCGTCGCCAGACCGTGCCTGGGCTGGCGCTCCCCGGCGGGCAGACCATCACCGAGAGCCATGCGGACGACTCCTGGCCGCTGCAGACCAAGCTGATGGACTTCCTCGAGACCGGCTGGCGGAAGACCGACGAGGGCATCTGGGAGGTGCGCGGCCCCCGCCGCCACTTCGTCCACTCGAAGGTGATGGCCTGGGTCGCGGCCGACCGGGCGGTACGCGGGATCGTTGAGTCCCGGCTACCGGGCCCTGTCGACCGCTGGTCGGCGCTGCGGGACGAGATCCACGCGGAGGTCTGTACCCGTGGGTTCGACTCCGAACGCAACACCTTCACCCAGTTCTACGGCTCCAAGGAACTCGACGCGGCGCTGCTGTACATGCCGCTGGTGGGGTTCCTGCCCGCCACCGACCCCCGCGCCGTGGGAACAGTCGCCGCCATCGAGCGGGAGCTGAKGGAGGACGGGTTCGTCCTGCGGTATCCGACGGCCGAGGACGGCGCGGTCGACGGACTGCCCGCGGGCGAGGGCGCCTTCCTGGCCTGCACCTTCTGGTTGGCCGACAACTACGCCCTGTCCGGGCGGGTCCACGAGGCTCAGGAACTGTTCGAACGCCTGCTGTCGTTGCGTAACGACGTCGGGCTCCTCGCGGAGGAGTAYGACCCCAGGCTGGGCCGGATGACGGGCAACTTCCCGCAGGCGTTCAGCCACGTCCCCCTGGTCAACACCGCGCGGACRCTCACCGACGCGCTGCGCGGCACACCGCGCTCGCGCACCGACCGGGCCCACCCGCCCGGCCACTTCTTCGGCTGAGCCCGCGGGACACCCGACTGACTACCGGCTCGTAACATACCGTGCACGCCGATACTGGATTCGTACGATCGGCGTGATCGGGATTCACGTTTTCGACGGACGGACAGGGGACGGGCGTGGTAGGTCGCATCGCGGTGATCGGCGGTGGAATTCTCGGGCTGGYGGTCGCCCGTCGGCTCGGGCAGGTCGAACCGGGATCGGCCGTGACGGTGTTCGAGAAGGAACAGGACATCGCCCGGCATCAGACCGGCCGCAACAGCGGCGTCGTCCACGCCGGTCTCTACTACGTCCCAGGTTCGCTCAAAGCGACCCTGTGCCGCCGTGGGGTCGGGCTGCTGCGGGAGTTCTGCGCCACGCACCGTATCCGGTACGACGAGTGCGGCAAGATCGTGGTCGCCGTCGACAACAGCGAGCTCGAACGGTTGGCCGAGATCGAGAAGCGGGCGACGGCGAACGGCGTACCGCGGACCCGGATGCTCGACGCCGACGAGCTGCGGTCCGTCGAACCCCACGCCCGCGGGGTCGCCGCCCTGCACTCACCCACCACCGCCATCGTCGACTATCCCGGGGTCGCGCGGGCCCTGCGTACCGAGATCGTCGCCGCTGGCGGGGCCGTGCGTACCGGAGCCGAAGTGATCGGGGTGGAGGATCGTCCAGCCGGCGTCCACCTTCGCCTCACGGTCGCCGGAACCGCGCGCGCGCGGCCCAACGGCAATCACGAGATGGCGTCCCGCAACGGTGGCCGGGTCGCCGTCGTCTCCGAAAGCGTCGGGCCGTTCGACCTGCTGATCTCCTGTGCCGGGCTGCAGTCGGATCTGGTGGCGACACTGACCGGCGAGGACGCCTCCCCGCRGATCGTTCCCTTCCGGGGCGACTACTGGCTGCTGCGCCCCGAGCGGCGTGGCCTCGTCCATGGGCTGATCTATCCGGTTCCGGATCCGCGATATCCCTTCCTCGGTATCCATCTCACCAAGCGCATCGACGGGGAGATCCTGGTCGGGCCGAACGCGGTGCTGGCCACTGCCCGAGAGGGGTACACGGTCGGCACCGTCCAGGGCGCTGACCTGCGACGGACGCTCGCCTGGCCGGGGTTCCACAAGATGGCGAAGACCCACTGGAAGACCGGCGCCAAGGAGATGCTGCGCACGGCGAGCAAGCGGGCCTTCGTCGCCGAGGCCCGGCGCTATGTCCCCGAGCTGCKGGCCACCGACGTGGTTCGTGGCCCCGCGGGAGTCCGGGCCCAGGCCGTCGCCCGCGACGGTAGCCTCGTCGACGACTTCGTCCTGTCCCACAACGGGCGGGTCGTGCATGTCCGTAACGCGCCATCTCCCGGCGCGACGGCGTCGTTGGCGATCGCTGAGCACATCGTCAGCAAAATCGTTCCTGAACGGGCCAGCTGACCGGCCTGAGAAACCGACAAGCCCGAGATTGACAATCCCGCGGCAACCCGTGCATCAAACCCGACGCGGCCGCCCACCAGGCCAYGGCAGACGCTGGGATGGGCGAAGCCGGTCGAGGTTTTCAACGATTTACTGGCGAAGCACGCGTCGCCGTGACCGCTTGATTCCACACAGGTATTGGCGGCTCTCCGCAGTTCAAACCAGTCGTGGAAGTCGGACAGCTCCCGGGACACGGTCCTCCCCTGTCCTCGAGCGATCAACCCGGACCGGGTCCAGATTCCCTCTCGCTCCTTGAGGCCGATGTGACCTCTGGTCGAGGATGGCGCAATGGCGTGGTGGGACCGGCCGCCCGGAGCGGAGGCTCCCCCGCCCCGGGCGGCGCGTCCGAAGGGACCGGACACCGGTATACCGCCGTCGGGATGCGTCGACGGCGGTATACCGGCAGACCCGCGCAGGGYCGCCGTTCACACCGTGTAGGGACGCTTCTCCCTGGCCTCCGCGAGCGCGACCGCCCACCACTCGAGTTGCCTGATCAGGGTCTGGGCAGCGGTGTTGCAGCCTTCGGGATCCTTGGGCGTGCCATCGGCGTGGAACCGGTCCCAGGCACCGTGGAAGCTGACCGTATCGCGGATGGYGACCGCGTGCAGCTCGGCGAAAACCTGGCGCAGGTGCTCCACCGCGCGCAGGCCGCCCGCCTGGCCGCCGTAGGAAACGAAACMCACCGGCTTCGCCTGCCACTCGGTGTAATGCCAGTCGATGACATTCTTGAGAACGGCCGGGTAACTGTGGTTGTACTCGGGGGTGATCACGACGAAGGCGTCGGCCGCGGCAAGCTGCCGGGTGACGTCCGCTAGCTCCGCGACTTCTGGACCGCTGGAGGTACCCAGCCTCTCCGGCAGCCTGACGTCATCGAGATCGACGACGCTCGTGACGATCGAATCGTGGGCGGATACCTGCTTGATGAACCACTGGGCGACCACCGGGGCGAAACGTCCTACCCTGTTGCTTCCAATAACTACCGCGAGGTTGGTGGGCTGATCGAGCATGAAAGTCCCCTATTCCGCGGATCGGCGAGATCCGCTCTCGCCAGCAGGCGCCCGGAACTCTAAAACCTCAACCATGATTGAAGTCAAGGCCCCCGGACAGTGGGGCGAGCTGCTGTACGGGCGATACACGGGAAAGATGAGCGACTCGGCCCGGGGCCGCTGCGACAGCATCCCGAACGCCACTTCTCGGCTCCGTTGACCTCAACCATGGTGGAGGTTGCAGGCTCTGTGAGGTCACCGCCCGTCACCAGATGCAGCAGGGCGCTTCGAGGGAGAGTAAGGATGCCAGCACTGGCCGCGCCCACCCAGGGGCCGGAACTCAGCCGGACGGCAACCCGGGTGGTCCTCGTCGGGCTCCTGGCCGGTGTGTTCATGTCCGCTCTGGACAGCACGACCATGGTCAGGTAGTTGGCTGCTTGACGCTGCCTCCGGCCCTGGYCAGCGGTCCCAGCTGGTCCAGCGCGCGCAGCGTCGCGTCGGCGTCGGTGATGGTGAGCAGCCCGAACAGGGCGCGACGGACACCACGAGCGCGCAGCCTCTCGAGCGTGGCCTCGTCGGGATCCATGAGCGGAACGGTCACCGGTGGCGTCGCCACCCCGGCCCGGTCCGCCTCCTCGGCCAGCTCGTCCAGGCCTTGGATCAGCTGGTCGACCGGAAGGGGTGGAGTGAGCCAGCCGTCGCGCCCGGCGATGATCCGGCGGAAGGTCGTCGGGCCCCATCCCCCGATCCAGACCGGCGGATACGGTCGCTRCACAGGCTTGGGCCACTGGAAGACCGGATCGAAATCGACGAAGCGACCGTGGAACTCCGCCTCCTCGGTGGTCCAAAGCGCCTTCACCGCGGCCAGCCGCTCCCGCATCAGCGCCATTCGAGTCGCCGGGTCGGTGCCGTGGTTGCGCATCTCCTCACGCAGCCAGCCGGCGCCGACGCCGAGTTCGAAACGGCCCTCGCTGACCAGGTCCAGGCTGGCCGCTTCCTTCGCCAACAGGAGCGGGTCCCGCTGGACCACGAGCGCGACCGCGGTGCCCACGCGCAACCGGGTGGTCGCGGTCGCCGCGGCCGTCAGACTGACGAAAGGATCAAGATTTCGGTAGTAGTCGCGGGGAATCTCGCCAAGCTCGGGGTGCGGTGTCTCCCGTCGGGCGGGGATGTGGGTGTGCTCGGTGACGAACAGTGATTCGAAGCCGYGCTCCTCGATCACCCGGGCGAGCTGAGCAGGCCTGATCTGTTCGTCAGTGACCGCGGTGAAGATCCCGATATCCATGCGTCGCACCGTAGAGTCTGCCATCAGTGTCAGGGTCAAGAGCGAGGGCTGGAGGCTGGTCCTGATGTTGATCGGCGAGCTGTCGACACAAACCGGCGCCAGCGTGCGGTCCTTGYGCCATTACGAGAAGAACGGACTGCTCGTGGCGGAGCGCGGCGCCAACGGCTACCRCCATTTCCCGGAGTCCGCGGTGGAGACGGTGGCCCGGATCCAGGTGCTGCTCGGCGCCGGACTGTCGGTGGCGACGATCCGCCAGGTGCTGCCCTGCACCATCGACGCGACGCYGCGGATCGTGCCGTGTGCCCAGCTGTCGGCGACACTGCGCCGCGAGCTGGACCGGCTGGAGCTACAGGCCGCGTACCTCGATCGCGCACGTTTCCTGATCTCGACGATGCTCGCGGCCTGAGCGCCACAGGAAGTAGCCGGGCCTCCGGGGCGCAGAACCCGTCAGCCGCCGATACTAGTGGACCTAACGCACCACGATAAGAACCGGTCAATCTTGGTTGCTGGCCCTGAAATCACCGTCCGGCCGGTCGCCACACGTGCCCCGAACAGGGACGATGCTCGGTGACCACGCCGACCGGAACATCGCCTACCGGGTAGAACACGTGTTCCGAACACCTGGCGGTTCCGGGCACTTCCGGGCTTCCTGGTGACCGTGCGCGTTGGGCACCGTGGTCGCGTCCACCCTCCTCTTCCGCCTCTGAATGTGCCCGTGMTCGGGTCGCGGTCGCGCCGAGGAGGGGTGATGGTCAGAACGTCCGCACCCGGGGGCGATGTACCCGCGGTCAGTGCGGCTGATCGAGCTGACTGGCGACGAGCGGGAACTCTGCCTTCAGGAGCGTTGCCAGTTGCTCCTGAAGCTCGCGCAGCGCGGTCGTGGCGATGCGCCACACGATTGACCAGTCGACCTCGAAGTACGCGTGAACAGCGATGTTGCGGAAGCCCGTGACGGACCGCCACGGCACATCCGGCCAGCGGTCGCGGATCTCGGGCGAGACTCGACCGGCTGCCTCGCCGATCACCAGGAGCTTCTGCAGAACGGCGCTCTGGATCAGGTCGCTCGCCAGGAAGGCGGCCTCGTCGACGTCCTGGACGAACGTCGTCGCGGCAGCCGCCGCTTCGATCATGTCGACGAGGTAGAGCTCGTCACGCCGCATAGAGGACCCGAGCCTCCGCGAGTACCCGGTCGCGGATGACCCACTTCAGCCGGGACTTGGGTACCAGGTCGACGTGCCGACCGACGATCTTTTCGAGCTCGTCCCGAAGATCGACGATCTCGAAGCCAAGCTTCGAGTCGGGCGCCAGCACATACAGCAGGTCGACGTCCGAGGAGTCGGTGTCGTCGCCACGAGCCACCGAGCCGAAGACGGAGAGCTCGGCGACCCCGTAGCGTCGGCACACCTCGGCGATCCGGCTGTCACGAAGGTCGACGGTCACCTCGCCATTATCGCCTCCAGGCAGCCACGACCGCACGGCTCGGACACCGCCTCCAACGAGGTGACCTGACCCCGTCCGAGGAACAAGAAGGCCGGGGCGACCAGCGGTGCGCCCAAGAGATCACCTTCCGGACGGGTCACGCGGCACACGTCCGGGGCTACGAATTCTTGTTCGGGGAGGTAGCGCGTTAGCCAACTGGCGGCATCTCATGCCAGGGTGAC
This sequence comes from Frankia sp. CgMI4, assembly GCF_001756285.1. NCBI lineage: Bacteria > Bacillati > Actinomycetota > Actinomycetes > Frankiales > Frankiaceae > Frankia > Frankia sp. CgMI4. The sequence continues at coordinate 647 of NZ_MAQZ01000090.1, read as the reverse complement.
CATTCGGACCAGGCTTCCCAGTTGGGACGGTCATCGTCGGCGAGCCAGTTCCATGCGTGGGGCTTTGCGACCGGCCCCGCTCGGGGCGGCCGCGGCGGATCAGCGAGCTGGAGCGCGCCGAGCTGACCCGTCGCGGCCTGACCGGGGACATCTCGGCCTCCAGCGTGCGACGGATCCTCGCGGAGCATCCGGTCAAGCCCTGGCGCTACCAAAGCTGGATCTTCCCGCGGGACCCGGAGTTCACCGCGAAGGCCACCGTCGTCCTCGACCTTTACCAGGGCCAGCCGCTCGGCCCGAACGACCGGGTGATCTCCGTGGACGCCAAGCCGTCCATCCAGGCCCGCGCCCGGATCCACCCGACCGCTCCACCCGCCCCGGGGCGGGTCATCCGGGTCGAGCACGAGTACGAACGCCACGGCGCGCTCGCCCTGCTCGCCGCGCTCGACGTCCACACCGGACAGATCACCGCCACTACCCCGCCGACGAGCGGCATCGCCCCGTTCATGGCCCTGCTCGGCCAGATCATGGCCCAGGACCGGTACAAGAAGGCGGACCGAGTGTTCGTCATCGTCGACAACCACTAAGTTCTGCGCGAACCGCTGGTCCGATCTCTTCGACCTGCCTGTTCTGCCTTCCACCCACAAGCC
>NZ_MAQZ01000089.1:0-2191 GCF_001756285.1 Frankia sp. CgMI4 | reverse complement strand
CGGATCGCCCGCCGTGGTGTGGACAGTACCGAACGCCTCGGCCGGCACCGGTGGAAAGTCGAGAGAACCCTGGCCTGGCTCGGTGGCTACCGCCGCCTGAGCCCGCGTTACGAACGTAACGGCTACAACTTCCTCGGGTTCCTCTGCCTGGCTGCCGCGATCACCTGCTGGAAGAAGCTCCCACGCTCGACGTAAGACACGCTCTAAGAACCGTTTGATCTTGGTTGCTGGCCCTGAAATCGCCGTTCGGCCGGTCGCTACCCGGGCCCTGACCAGGGGTGATGCCCAGTGACCGCGCCGAGGTCTACATCATCTAGCGAATCGAACAGGCGTTCCGCATACCTGGCGGTTCCGGGCGCCTCGGCCCGCATCGTGACCGTGATCGTCGGTGTGGTGGTCGCGTTGACGTTCCTCTTCGGGTTCGGGAACAGCCTCGCGCTCGGGGTGCGGATGGGGGTCCCGATCTGGGTGGCGCCGTAGTCGCACCAGCGGTGGACCTGTCCGTGGTCGCGCTGCTAGAGCGCCGGTCAGGTAGCCGTATGTGAGCTGTGGTAGGCGGCACCGGTCGGCGGGTGTCATGTGCCCGTCTTGATCGGAAGGTGCTGGCTGATGCGTCCTGGGATATGGGCTCCGCCGGTGGAGCCCTCGACCGCGGAACAGACTGTGATCAGGCTGGTGCGGCGGGCGAAGCTGTTCGTGTTCCTGCGCCGGTATCGCCACGAGCTGTTCGACGAGGCGTTCCAGACCGAGCTGGCCGAGGTCTACCGCGACAGTCCGAAAGGGCAGCCGGCGCAGTTGGCGTTGGCGCTGATCCTGCAGGCCTATACCGGTGTCTCCGACGACGAGGTGATCGAGGCGACGGTGATGGACCGGCGTTGGCAGCTGGTTCTGGACTGTCTGGACACCGACCGGTCTCCCTTCTCCAAGGGCACCCTGGTGGGCTTCCGCGCCCGGCTGATCGGCGCCGGGTGGGACCGGCGGCTGGTCGAATGCACCGTCGAGATCGCCACGGTGACGAAGGGCTTCGGGCCGCGGGCGTTACGCGCAGCGTTGGACTCCAGCCCGCTGTGGGGTGCCGGCCGGGTGGAGGACACCCCGAACATGATGGGACACGCCCTGCGCAAGGCCCTGGGTGTGATCGCGGCTCAGCAGGGGTGGGGGCGGGCCGAGGGAACCAGGGTCCTGGCCGGCCAGGCCGGGGCACCGGTGCTGGCCGGGTCCAGCCTCAAAGCCGCGTTGGACGCCGACTGGGACGATCCCGACGAGCGGGACCGTGCCCTGGCGGTGGTGCTGGCCGCCCTGGAGGCGGTGGAGACCTTCGTGGCCGCCCAGCCCGCCCCGGAGGCGGCCGAAGCCGCTGTCGCGGTGGCCCGTCAGGTCCGCGACCAGGACGTCGAGGTCACCACGGCCGGGACAGCGCGGCTGCGCCGCGGGGTCGCCAAAAACCGGCGGATCAGCGTGGAAGACCCGGACATGGCCCACGGCCGTAAGTCCCGCTCCGTCCTGGTCGACGACTCTGCTGCTTAATTCGGCTGGGTGTCGTTGGTGCGGCATGATCTCCTCTGCGGTCCTGGTCGTGTCGTGGGCTGCGGGAGGTGGAGTGCATGTCGTTGCAGCCGAAGGGGCTGCCCGAGATCCCGGCGCAGACCGTGGCGGTCGCCCGGGCGGCGTTCCCGCGTGGGACGTTGGCGATGCGGCTGCGGGACCGGCTGGCCGAGGTGTTGGTCGATGAGCCGTTCACCGGGGCGTTCGGGCGCCGGGGGGCGCCGGGTCTGCCGCCGGCGGTGTTGTCGCTGGTCACGGTGCTGCAGTTCACCGAGAACCTGACCGACCGGCAGGCTGCGGCGATGGCGGTCCGCGCGATCGACTGGAAGTACGCGCTCGGCGCGGAGCTGACCGATACCGGGTTCGACCCGACGGTGCTGTCCCGGTTCCGCGCCCGGCTGGCCGACCACGGCCTGGAACGGGTGGTCTTCGACCGGCTCCTGCAGGCCTGCGTCGACCAGGGCCTGATCGGCGGCGGTCGCAGGGCGCGCACCGACTCCACCCATGTGATCAGCGCGGTCCGGGACCTAAACCGGACCGAGCTCGCCGGGGAAAGTGTGCGGGCGGTGTTGGAGGCCCTCGCGGTCGCGGCCCCCGGCTGGCTGGCCGACACCGTGGGCATCGACGAGTTGGCGCATCGCTACGG
>NZ_MAQZ01000088.1:0-41426 GCF_001756285.1 Frankia sp. CgMI4 | reverse complement strand
GGCGAAGGGCGGCCACTGGCTTTTCTCGATCAAGGGCAACCAGCCCACCGTGCGGGCGAAGCTGGCCGGGCTGCCGTGGGACGAGTTCGGAAACCAGCACGTGACCCGGGAGAAGGCCCACGGCCGGATCGAGGAACGCGCGCTGAAGGCGTTGACCCCCTCCGCGCCGTCCCTGGTCGGGTTCCGAGGTACCCGGCAGGTGGTCAAGCTGGCCCGGACCACCCGCCGTAAGAAGACCACGACCAGCCCGGCGGCGACCTCGACCGAGGAGTTCTACCTGGTCACGAGCCTGTCCACCGACCAGGCCAGCCCCGCGCAGCTGGCCCGGTGGGCTCGTGGCCACTGGACGGTCGAGGCCATTCACCATGTCCGCRACCGGACCATGGACGAGGACCGMCACACCATCCGCACCAAGAACGCCGCCCTGAACTGGGCCATCGCCCGCGATACCACGATCAGCGCACTACGCCTGGCAGGCTACAAGAACATCAGACAGGCCCGCCGAGCCACCATCAGAGACCCTGGGCTCGTCCTCCAGATCATCGCCCTGACCAGCCAAAACAGACTTTGACGGAGCCCTGATGTCATGGGGCCGCGTCTCGCGGCAGCCGAGGAGCTGGCCGGCGAGTAGGTCGCGGCCCGGGCGGTGAACGACAAGCTGGCCGCGACGAACGAACGGCTGCGGCGGGCCGTGGCGGACGCGGCCGAGCGTCACGAGACGGAGTTGGGCGCGGCACGGGCCGAGCGAGACCGGGCACGTGAGCGGGTCGGGGAGCTCGATGTTGCCAACCTGCGGCGGCGGTTGTCGATGGACAGCACAAACCCTCGGTGCTGTCGTCGAAGGAGCCGATCGGCGCGGTTGCGCGTTTCAGATGGGACCAGATACCCTCTCGGGCTGGTTCAGGTCGGGGGGTGTAGCCGGACCGGTAGCAGACCATCCCGACCACACTCACCCGCCCGGGCCCACCCCGACCGGGTACCCGCACCACCGGGGGTCACCCCACGCCGCGCCCACGTCCGCCCCGTGGCGGCCTCAGGCCCTGCCCTGTCTCGTCGAGGAAACAGACCCGGGCATCCCGGGCCGCCGCCGTGGTTGTAGCGCCGGCCACTCCCACTTGACCCACTCCCGCGCCGCGGTGTCGTCGCGTTCCAGCGCACGACGGGCCGGCATCTGACCGACCAGCCGTGCCGGCTACGCCYCTCGATTCCCAGGCGCGATACCCGCAGCCCGCCGTTTTCGGGGTCACCTTGAATTCCCGCGCCATCTCCGTTCGGGTCGTTCCCGCCGCGAACCGGTCAGCCGCAGCCATCYGGACCCGCTCCCGTTCCACCTGCTCCGCGGGCGTCAACCCGTCGCACGCCTCATGCAAAGGATCTATCACACACCCACAGCCATCACCAGGAACACTAACCCCACACATTGACCATCAGTACACCTCGTGAACACAGCCTGACCGAAGCCCGTGGCCGTGTGACCACGCATTCCAGCCTACCGCGAAGAGCCATTTAACGTACGGCCATTGCCCCGTCGGCCGCCGGCCCGTCAATTGGTCGCGCCGGGACGAGCGGGTTCCGGCCTGATGGCCGTCGCCAGCTCGTCCYGGCGCAAACAGATTCAACTCTCGCTATTTTCGCGGAATGTTGTCAGCGGCGCAGCGGCGCAGCGGCGGTGTGACGGGCTCGGGCTGAGGGGCCCCGRCCGCCTGGACCGCATCCGCGAGCAGTTGGCGCTCTTCAGCGATCGCCAACAATCCCCCGGACGCGACAAAACGGGAGGCTACATAGTCCGCTTCGGTGGTGGTTATCGGCGCCCGGGTGCGGACAGCCCGTATGCACACCCGTACCGCATCGGCGAGCACGACRAGCACTAGCAGAGCGAACACTATCGCTATGATCCCGTCCACGGTCGAGTTCTGGACGACTTTGTGCATGTCGCTGATACTCCTCGCGGGCGCCAGAACCCTGCCGTCGTCGAGCGCGTCGGCATAGCGGTGCCGTTGGGCGAGGAAGCCGAGCTTGGGATCGTCCGAGAAAACCTTCTGCCAGGCCGCGGTGAAGGTGACGGCGACATCCCAGCCGAGCGGGACGCCGGGCACCCAGGCCCACCGCGCTCGCCCACTCTTGACGAACAGGGTGGTGACGACCGCCAATGCKATGGCGGCAAGCATCTGGTTGGCCATCCCGAACAGCGGGAACAGCTGGTTGATGCCGCCGAGCGGGTCGGTTGCCCCGGTCCAGAGGAAGTAGCCCCAGGTGCCGACCACCAGCACGCTGCTCAGCCAGACCCCGGGCCACCAGCTCACCCGGCCGATTGGCTTCCATACGTTCCCGAGCATGTCCTGCAACATGAATCGGCCGACCCGGGTTCCGGCGTCGACAGTGGTCAGGATGAACAGCGCCTCGAACATGATCGCGAAGTGGTACCAGAAGGCGGCGAGGCGGCCGCCCCCGAATGCGCCTGAAAGGATGTTGGACATGCCGACAGCGAGCGTCGGTRCACCTCCGGTGCGGGCTACCAGCGTCGATTCACCGACGGCCCGGGCCGCGGAGTCGAGGGCGTCCGGGGTGATGGTGAAACCGAGGTCGGTGACCGCGGACGCAGCCGACGCCGCGGTCTTGCCGACGACCCCACCGGGCGCATTCATGGCGTAGTAGAGGCCCGGGCTGAGCACCGCCGCCGCGATCAGCGCCATCAGTGCGACAARGGACTCGGTCAGCATCGCCCCATAACCGATGAACCGGACCTGGGACTCCTTCTGAATCATCTTCGGCGTGGTGCCGGACGCGATGAGGGAGTGGAATCCGGACAGGGCACCGCAGGCGATGGTGATGAAGACGAACGGGAACAGGCTGCCGGCGAACACCGGCCCGTTTCCCCTGGTCGCGAAAGTACTGACTGCGTCCGCCTGAAGTACCGGAAATTCGACGAGAACGCCGATGGCGAGCAGCCCGATGGTGCCGACCTTCATAAAGGTCGAGAGGTAGTCGCGGGGCGCGAGCAGGAGCCACACCGGCAGCACCGAGGCGACAAAGCCGTAGCCGACAAGGCAGGCGACCAATGCCTTCGGGCTGAGTGTAAAGGCGGAGGCGAGGGCGGAGTCCTGGATCCAGCGGCCGCCGACAAGGGCCGCGAACAGTCCGGCGACACCGACGGCGGTGGCCTCAGCGACCCGGCCGGGTCGCAGCACCCGCAGGTAAATGCCCATGAACAGGGCGATCGGGATGGTCATCGCGATCGAGAAGGTGCCCCATGCAGAGGCGGCGAGCGCGTTCACCACGACAAGYGCCAGCACCGCCAGCAAAATGATCATTATGGCGAAGACGGCGACTAGTGCCGCCGTCCCGCCCACCGGGCCGATCTCGTCGCGCGCCATCTGGCCCAGGCTCTTGCCGTCCCGCCGCATGGAGAAGAACAACGTCACCATGTCCTRCACGGCACCGGCGAAAATAACACCGGCGATGATCCAGATCGTCCCGGGCAGATACCCCATCTGTACGGCGAGCACCGGGCCGACGAGCGGACCGGCCCCGGCGATGGCAGCGAAGTGGTGGCCAAACAGGACCCGCCGGTCGGTCGGCTCGTAGTCGACGCCGTTGTCGAGGCGTTCGGCCGGCGTCGCCCGGCTGTCATCCACCCGCAGCACCCGGTTTGCGATGAACCGGGCGTAGAAGCGGTAGGCGATGGCGAAGGATCCCAGGCCGGCGAGCAGGATCCACGCCGCAGAGATCGACTCGTGGCGGGACATCGCGAGCACAGCCCAGCTGATCGCGCCGACCGCCGACACCGTGGTCCAGATGGCTATCGATCGGAGCCGGCCGGYCCTCCGGCCATGGCCAGGCGCACGACCGCCGCCAGGCGGAAGACCGGTTCCGGCAGTATCGAGATGGGTAGTCATACGATGCGTCCCTTGGCGAGAGCGGCCAGGCCGAGCAGGTCAGCGAGCCCGACATCGGGCGGCAGGTCGGTGCTGAAGCGCCGGAAGCCGAGCCGCGAGCGGCAGTCGATTGTGRCATCGCGGCCCAGGAGGAACGGATAGGCGAGTGGATGGGCTACGGCGCTGCCACCGGGATCCGCGTCCACCGGGCGGAAGCCCCGGTGCCGCGGCACAAGCGCCCGCGGCGCGGGGCGCAGCCACAGTTGACCGGTGCAGGCGCAGCACAGCCCCAGCGGGGCCCAGTCAAAAATAACTACCTCGCCCTCGCGGAGCGCGGCCCGGGCCCGGTCGGTGACCTGGATCACCGCAGGCCTTCCGGCGCCGTCCCCCGGCTGTCCAGCCGCCAAGCGGCGGCGGTCAGCAGCGCGCTTAAGGGCACCCAGGCAAGCTGATACCAGTAAAAGAACGGCACCCCGGCCAGCCGTGGCTCATCATGCGCATAAAGCGGGACCGCCAGCAGGGCTGCGAACGGTGTCCCGAGACACGCGACCGCGGCGGTTTGCCGCCGACGTGCCGCCGCGCGGGCCGGACGACCGGCGGCCGGCCGGTCTGTTGCAGGCACGGGCCCTGCCGGGATTCCTGCCGCGGAGTTTGCCGGGACAYCCAGCGGAGTGTCCCGGCCCTGCTCATCGTGCCACATCCTGATCTCCCTGCATTTTGATCTTCCTGGTGGACCACCGGCCGGCCCAGGTACCCAGGCCGGGTGGTCACGCAGGCCGCGATGGTGTCACCGGGAGAGTTGCTCGCCGCGCCTCCGCGGTTTACGACTTGGTGAGCTACAGGTTTACGACTTGTTGCGGGATGATGTCGTGTCAACCGCGCCGGCTCGGTGCGCAACTGGAATAAGGACCGGGGGACGACCGGGCGGGCTTCCACCGGCGACCTCGCCGCGCCGTACGGGAAGCCGCGTGCAACGGAAGGTGTCGGATGGCCGACGGGACGACCGTGGCRGGATTCACCGTCGCGATAGCAGGCACTTCGTTACTATCGGTAAGGGCGCGCGCGTTCCATCGGCGGGACGAGCTCCCCTCGCCGGAAGGGTGGGCGCTCGCAGGGCGCCCGTTCGGTGGCGTTCTGACCTGGTTCCTGCTCGGCGGTGCGATCTACACCGCATATACCTTCGCCGCGGTGCCCGGCCTCGTCTACGGCGTGGGCGCTCTCGGCTTCTTCGCGCTGCCCTACACGATCATCGTCTATCCGCTGGCCTTCGTGCTCCTCCCACGTCTGGCGGAGACGGCTCGGCGCCATGATTACGTCACGGTGGGCGACTACGTGCGGGAACGCCACCGGTCGCCGCTGCTCGCGCTCGCCGTGGCGCTGACCGGAATCGTGGCCACCACGCCGTACATCGCGCTGCAGTTGGTCGGCGTCCGCGCGGTGCTCGTTGCCGGCGGCCTCACCCCGCCTGGGCTGCCCGGCGACCTGGTGCTGGCCTCGGTGTTCGGGGTGCTCGCCGTCGCGACCTACCGCAGCGGCATCCGCGCTCCGGCACTCGTCTCGGTCGCCAAAGGAATTCTGATCTTTTTGGCGGTCTTCGCCGTGGTCGGACTCGTCCTAGCCAGGCTCGGCGGACCCGGCGAGATYTTTGCCGCAGCACGGCGGAACATGGCCACGGACGGCTTGCCGGATCCGTCGCTCACGCTGGAGCCGTCGACGTTCGCCTCGTTCGCGAGCCTCGTGCTCGGCTCGGCGATGGCCCTGCTGGTGTACCCGCACGTGCTCACCGCCGCATTTGCGGCGAAGGACCCCGACGTCCTGCGCCGCTCGGCGGTCACCCTGCCCGCATGGACGGGCCTGCTCGGACTCTTCGGGCTGCTCGGCGTTGCCGCCTTGGCCACGGGGGTACGCACACCCCGCGGGCAGGCCGAAGCAGCTGTCCCTCTGCTCGTCCAGCAGCTGGCCCCACCGGTTGTCACCGGCGTCGTATTCGGCGCGCTCGTTGTCGCGGCGCTCGTCCCCGCGGCGGTGATGTCGGTGGCGGTCGCCATGCTCTTCGTCCGCAACGTATACGTCGAGTATTTTCACCCCACGGCCACCCCTAAGCATCAGGTCCGGGTGGCTCGCGGTGTCTCGCTGGTGACAAAGATCGGGGCATTCGCCTTCGTGCTCGGTCTGCGCGACCAGGATGCCATCGATCTGCAGCTGCTGGGCGGGGTCTGGATACTCCAGACCTTCCCGGCGGTCGGGATCGGCCTGTTCTCCACCTGGCTGCATCGCGGTGCGCTGCTTGCCGGATGGGCGGTAGGAATGGCGGCGGGAACCTGCCTGGTAACCTCCGGCGAATTCTCCGCGGTGGTGAACCTGCACCTGTTCGGGGCGTCCGTGCCGCTGTACACGGCGCTCCTCGCRCTCGGGCTGAACCTGGCGGTCGCCACCGCGCTCACCCCGGTCCTTCACCGCGTCGGCGTGGCCCGGAGCAGCCGGACATCCCAGGTGGACCGACTCCCCCGGCCGGACGCGCCGGGATGGCGGTGAGGGCGGTGCGGGCGGTGCAGGGCATTCCCAAAGATCCAGCAGCCGTCACTGCCGGCGACGCCGCCACTCTGCTGCCGGCCGACAAGATCCAGGTGAATCTTCACGATCTTGATCGGGAGACCGCCATCGCGCGGCTCTTCAACACCCACTACGTCTCATTGGTACGACTGGCCGCCCTCCTCGGCGCGGACGACCCGGAGGATATCGCCGCGCAGGCGTTCTACGAGCTCTACCGGCGCTGGCGAAAACTGCGGGACTCGACCGCCACCCTGCCGTATCTACGTAGCATAGTCTGCAATCTCACCCGAATGCGACTGCGCCATCTCCAGGTTGTCCGAAAAAACATGGGATGGCCATCAGACCAGGTAGAATCGGCGGAGACGCAAGYGCTGCTGCGGCACGAACAGCGAGCTGTAGTCGTCGCGTTACAGCGGCTGTCGCCGCGCCAGCGGGAGGCCCTGGTACTGCGGTACTGGCTCGATCTGAAGGAATCCGAGATAGCCGCAGTCATGGGGATTTCCTGCGGCGCAGTGAAATCCCATGTGGCGCGAGGAATGACGGCGCTGTCCCGCGCGATGGAGTCCCAGACATGATATATCACACCGGGCCGCTCAGCGACACCGAACGACGGCTGCACGACGCCCTGGACGCTCTCGCCGGCGGCGTGCCCGTGTCGCCCGACGCCTACCGGCGGGCGCGGGCCACCTGGCGCCGCCGCGAGCGCCGCAGGCGGCTCATCCTCGCCGTCGTCATCGCGGTGGTCTTCACCTTCGCGAACCTGGTCGGCCTGTGGGCGCTCAACCACTGACCGGCGTGGAACTTCGCTCGACCGCAGGCCGTGACGCATCCGCATCGCTCCGCCTTGTGAATCCTCGCAAGCATGCTTACGCCACACCTCTCCCCCTGACGTGCGCTACTGTGGTGCTCACGGTATTAAGTGAACAGCAGCTAGCCTAGGGAGTGGTGATGAGCGGTCGGGTGATGGTGGCGGGCGTCGGCATGGTGCCGTTCGCGACGCCGAGCAGGAGCGACAGCTACGACGTGCTGGCCRAGGGGGCGGTCAGGGCGGCGTTGGCCGATGCCGGGATCGACCTGGCGGCGGTCCAGCAGACGTACGCCGGCTATGTGTACGGCGACTCGACGAGCGGGCAGAAGGCGCTGTACCGGGTGGGGATGACCGGGGCGCCGGTGGTGAACGTGAACAACAACTGCTCTAGTGGGTCGTCGGCGCTGTTCCTGGCGCGGCAGGCGGTGGCTTCCGGGGCGGCGGACTGCGTGCTGGCGTTCGGGTTCGAGCAGATGCGGCGCGGCRCGCTGACGATGCAGTGGGACGACCGGCCCAACGCCTTCGAGCGGTTCGACGAGGTGGTCACCAAGGTGCAGGGCGAGGTCGAGGGGGTGCCGTTCGCACCGCGGTACTTCGCCGGTGCGGGTGCGGCCTACTGTGAGAAGTACGGGATGGACCCGGCGGTATTCGCGCGGATCTCGGTGAAGTCGCGCCGGCACGCGGCCAACAACCCGTATGCGGTGTTCACTGATCCGGTGACCGTGGAGGAGGTTCTTGCCTCGCCGCGGATCCTCGGTTGGCTGACCCGGCTGCAGTGCTGCCCGCCCACCTGTGGCGCGGCCGCCGCGGTGGTCGTTTCCGAGGACTTCGCGCGCGCCYACGGCCTGCGCGCCGATGTGGCGATCACCGCGCAGGCGATGACCACGGATACCCCGTCCTCGTTCGACGGGGACCTGATGCGCCTGGTCGGTTACGACATGACCGCGGCCGCCGCGCGGCAGGTGTACGAGGTGGCCGGGGTGGACCCGCTCGATGTGCGCGTGGTGGAGCTGCACGACTGCTTCACCACCAATGAGCTGATGACCTACGAGGCGCTGGGGCTGACTCCGGAGGGCAYGGCGGAGAAGTTCATCGTCGACGGCGACAACACCTACGGCGGCCGGGTGGTGACCAATCCGTCGGGTGGGCTGCTGTCCAAGGGGCACCCGCTGGGCGCGACCGGGTTGGCGCAGTGCGCGGAGCTGGTGTGGCAGCTGCGCGGCGAGGCCGACAAGCGCCAAGTCGAGGACGTGACCGTGGCGCTGCAGCATAACATCGGCCTCGGCGGCGCCGCCGTGGTCACCCTCTACGAGAAGGTAGGCTGATCCACACCGAGGAGACCGAGGGGGTTGTACCGAGGGGGTTGTTCTGCCGGACCGCACGCTTGCGCCGCCGCGCGGCACCCGCCCGCGTAACCGGCGGGCGCTGATCCTTGGCGCCGCCTCGGACCTGTTCGCCCGCCGCGGCTACGACCAGATCGGCATGACCGATCTCGCCGAAGCCGTGGCGGTCGGCCCGTCCGCGCTGTACCGGCACTTCTCCGGTAAACAGGACCTGCTCCGCGAGGTCATCGCCGCAGGCCTGGCCCCGCTGCGGCACCTGCTCGATGATCTCGATCTCGCCGACCGCGCCGACCACGCCACGGCGTCGGCCCGGCTCGCCGCTCGCTGCCTCGACGAACGCCATATCGGCGTGCTCTGGCAGCGCGAAGCCCGCCATCTGACCCCTGACGACCATGCCCTGCTGCGCGCCGAGGWCCGCGAGATCGGACGCCGCCTCACCGGCCGGGTGCGCGCCGCCCGCCCCGAGCTCGACGCCCCCACCGCGGACCTGCTCACCTGGGCGATGCTGGCCGTGCTGATGAGCCCGTCCTTCCACCACCTGGACCTGCCCCGGCCCGCCTACGACGACCTGCTCGCCGAGCTCACCGACCTCGTGCTGGACACCCCGCTGCCCGGCACCTGCGCCGCATCGCCGCCACCACCGGCCGGACCGCCACCACCGGCCGGACCGCCGTTGCGGCTGGCCTCCCGCCGCGAGGCGCTGYTCACCCAGGCGGTGCGGATGTTCGCCACCCACGGCTACGCCRGCGTCGGCATCGAGGACGTCGGCAACGCCGTCGGCATCACCGGCCCCAGCGTCTACCACCACTTCCCGAGCAAGCTGGACATGCTGCGCACCGCGTTCCAGCGCAGCACGGCCGCCCTGTTGATGGACGTCAGCGCGATCTATCGGACTTCGAACGGCGCCGCCGACGCCCTGCGCCGACTGGTCGGCTCCTACATCCGGTTCACCCAGGCCCACCACGACCTGATCGGGCTGCTGATCACCGAAGTCGAGCATCTGCCGGAGGACGAACGCCACGCCGCCCGTCGGGCCCAGCACGACTACCTCACCGAATGGGTTCACCTGCTCCGGCTCGTGCACCCCGAGCTCGACCCCACCGCCGCCCGGATCCGGGTGCACGCCGCGGTCGCCGTCGTCAACGACACGGCCCGCACCCCGCACCTGCGGCACAACCCGGGCGTGCCGGGCGCGGTCGAGTCGATCTGCGGCCGGCTGCTCGGGCTCTGACCTGGCGCCTCCCGGGATTGCGCGCGACCGCGCTGGTGGCGCCGGTGGGTTCGATCAGGCCGAACGAGGCGCATCCGCGGACAGATGCCGCACCGGCCGCGCCAAGCCCGAGTCCGCGACCAGTCGGGTGACGATCAGCGTGACGGTGTAGGTGGCGGTGGCGGTGGCAAGGATGGCGAAGCTCGGGGGGATCCGCGGGGCGAGGTAGCTGGTGGTCAGCCCGACCCAGGTCACCGCGACCGCCACCGCGGTGGAGATCATCATTCCGTGGTAAGGGTGGGCGGTGAGCCGGTGGGCGGTGCCGGCGGGTGCGGCGAGCATACCGAGGAGCAGCAGGGCACCGACGGCCTGGGTGGCATCGGCTGCGGTCGCCCCGACGAGGCCGAGGAAACCGACGCCGAGGAGGCGGACGGGGACACCTCGGGCGGCCGCGACCGCGCCGTCCAGGCTGGTGAACAGCAGGGGACGCCCGATCGCGATGGTGGCGAGACAGAGGATTACGGCGAGTATGGCAGCCTCCCAGGCGTGGGAGGCGTCCAGGCCGAAGATCGAGCCGAACAGGACGGTGACACCGGCGGTGCCGTTGCCGGTGTTGCGGTGGGTGGTGTAAAGGGTGAGGAAGAGCACCCCGAGGCCGAGGACCCAGGCGAACACGCTGCCGATGACGACGTCATCGGCGTGGCCGCGGGGGCCGAGGGCGCCGAGGGCGCATCCGACGGCGACGGTGGCGGCGAACAGGCCGACTCGGGCGTCGATCCCGGTGGCCAGGGCGGCGAGTGCGCCGGTGAACGCCACATGGGACAACGCGTCGGCGGTGAAGACCTGGGCCCGCAGGACGAGGAAGTAGCCGACGAGTCCGGCCGCCATGGCAATCCCCGTTCCGGCGATGAACGCATTCTGCATGAACGGGTGCTCGAACATCGCGGTCAGTCCCGTGTCCGCCGTGGCCGCGGTCATGCTGCTGCTCCGGTCATCCGGGGGACGCGGGCGGCCCGGCCGAGCAGGTCGTGCGCGCCGACGGCGAGACGGGCGAGGAGGTACAGGCCGAAGGAGAAGCTGGTGATGAAAAAGCCGATCGGATAGGGCGAGTAGTAGGCCACGGTCAGCCCGGCCCAGGTGACCAGCAGGCCTAGCAGCACGGTGAGCGTGAGGCTGAGGGCCGGTCGGGTGGTGAGGACCTGTGCGGTCGCGGCCGGGATGACCAGCAGGGTGAAGACGAGGAGGGTTCCGGTGATCTGGCTGACCTCCGCGGCGGTGCTCCCGAGCATGATCAGGAAAGCCACCGACAGACCCCGCACCGGCACTCCGGCGGCGGCAGCCACGGCTGGATCGAGYGAGGCGAACAGCAGCGGCCGCCCGATGAGCGCCAGCACTGCCAGGACCGCCACGGCGACGGCGGTCAGCGTGAGGACCATGTCGTCGGTGATTCCCAGGAAGCTGCCGAACAGCAGCGTGTTGACCCCGCCGAGGAATCCCTTGTACAGGCTGACGAACAGGAATCCGCAGGCCAGCGCGAACGCCTGGACGGTACCGATGGTGGCCRACTCCGCGGCCCGCCCGGCGGCTGCCCCGCCCGCCCCGGGGATGGCCGCGATGATCAGCGCCGCGGTGAGGCAGAAGGCGAAGTAGCCGTAGGTCGCGCCCAAGCCGAGCCAGATCGCCCCGGCCGCGCCCGGGAAACCGGCCACGGCGAGGGTGTGGCCGGCGAAGGCCTGGCGGCGTAGGACCATGAACCATCCGGTTGCCCCGGCGGTCAGCGCGACGATGGTTCCGGCCCGGAACGCGTTCACCATGAACGGGTAGGCGAACATCTGCCGAACGTCGCGGACCAGGTCCCACGACAGGCCCGCGTCGGTCGCGACCACCGCTGCAGTGATCACAGGTGGCCGGTCCCGTCGTGACGGTCGGCGTGTACGGCGGGCGGCTCGGGCTGGCCGACGACGACGAGGCGCCCGTCGGAGGTGGTCAGCACCTCGATGGGGGCCTGGTAGAGCCGGCTTAACGTCGCACTGGTGATGACCTCGGCGGGAGGGCCCGAGACCGCGCCGCCGCCGGCGAGGTAGATGACCCGGTCGAGGCTGGACAGGATTGGGTTGACGTCGTGGGCGACCATCAGCACGGTCACCCCCGCCGTCTGGCAGATGGTGCGGATGAGGGTCGCGACCGAGGCGGCGTTGGGCGGGTCCAGGCTGTCCAACGGTTCGTCGAGAAGCAGCAGCCGGGGCCGGCGGGCGAGCGCCTGGGCGATCAGAAGCCGCTGCTGCTCCCCACCGGACAGCCGGCCGATCGGCTGGTGGGCGTAGCCGGTGGCGCCGACCTGCTCGACGAGTTCGGCGACGCGCCGCCGCGCGGTCCGGGCGCGATCTCCGCCGGGCAGCGGCAGACCCCACCGGTGGCCGTCGAGACCGAGGCGGACGATGTCAAGCCCCCGGATCCGTACCGACGGGTCGAAGCTCCGTCGCTGCGGCAGATAACCGACCTCGGTGCGGGCCCGCCCGGGATGCCGGCCCAGCACCACCACCCGCCCCGCGGCCAGCGGCAGCAGGCCAAGGGCCGCCTTGAGCAGGGTGGACTTACCGACGCCGTTGGGACCGAGGATCGCGACGAACTCCCCCGCGCCGGCCTCGACGTTCACCCCGCTCCACACCATCCGCCCACCGAGACGAACCGCCGCACCCTCGAACATCACCGCCGGCGCGGCCGGCCTGCCGGCGCTGACCGGCGCCACCGCCGCGTCAACCTCGGCGCTCGCGCCGTCGGTTCGAGGGTGCGCCACCGCCGCCATTCTCGTCACCTTCCGCTTACTTTCCGGTTGCCTGCGCCAGCGACCCGCGCAGGGCTTCCAACTGGGCGACCTGCCAGTCCTGGAACGACGCTCCGGCCGGGACGAGCGTCTCGGTGATGGTGGTCACCGGGATGTGGGCCGCCTTCGCCTCCTCGATCTGCCGCCGCACGTCCGGGGTGGCGTTCTGGCTGTTGTAGACGTAGATTTTGATCTTCCCGGTCTTGATCTGGCTGTCGCTGGTGCTCTTGTCCGCGACAGTCGGATCGCTGCCCTCCGAGATCGCACGCAGGAAGGCCGGCGGGGTCAGCAGGTTCAGCCCGAGCGCTGGGGACAGCATCGCGAAGATGCTCTCCGAGGCCCCGACCGGCGTCCCGGCATACTTCTTCTTGATTGTCGCGATGAGATCGGTGTACGGCTTGAGGGTCGTGGCGGTGAAGGATGCCCGCTGCTGATCGAAGTAGCCCGAGTCGACGGGGTCGATCTTCTTGTAGTCGGCGGTGACCTGGTCGATCACTTTCGCGACGTCATCCGGGTTGTACCAGCGATGCGGGTTGTCGCCGTCCTTCGCGCCGACCAGGTCGCCGACGGTCAGCGTCACCCGCCCGGTCGCCGGGTTGGCCGCCGCCAGCTTGCCCGCCCACGGGTCGTAGCCGACGCCGTTGTCGATGAACAGCCGCGCACCGGCGATCGCCCGGCCGTCGGCGGGGGTCGGCTCATAGTCATGCGGGTCGGCGTCGGGATTGTCGATGATGCTGGTGACCGCCACCCGGTCGCCCCCCAGCTGGGCGGCGATGCTGCCCCAGAAGTTCTCGGCCGCCACCACGGTGATCTTCTTGCCGCCGGTGGCGCCGGTCCCGGTGTTCCCCGACGAGGACGTCCCACACGCGGCCACGACCATCGCCACGCCGGCGGCCACTACCCCCAGGCCGCGCGGCACCCGCCCGGGCCGCACCCGCCAGCGCCGCACCGTGACCAGCCGTGCACCATCCACCACGATCTCCCTGCTTGTTACCCGACCGGTCCTGCTAGCAGGACCGGTATTCATTGCCGCAAAGGTAGTCGCTAATGGAAACCGTTACAAGTTCGAGTTCGAGCGGTCGGCGATGACGCGGGGCGAGCCTCCCCGCCGCCTACCCGTCCACCCGTCCACCCGTCCACCCGTCCGTCCACCCGTCCGTCCACCCGTCCAACCGTCCAACCGTCCAACCGTCCGTCCAACCGTCCACATGATCGACCAGGTGCTTTGTCGGGTCGGACGTCCTGTACCGTCCACCGGGGCGTGCGCCGGGTGCATGGAGGCGGACGCGTCGCATCGCATGGYAGATCCGGCGGGGTGTCGGGGCGCCCCGTCGCGGCGCAATCGATCTGCATACGGAGTATTACTGTTGGTATTGACAACGGTTGTTACATCCAAGACAGTGGTGATCGTTGTCGCTGCCACCAGCCCAGGAGGTATCCATGTCCCTGACGGTGTCGCCCGACCTGTTGGAGCAGGCCGAACAAGGTCACGTCGACGAGGCCGACTTCCTCGCCTGCATCCGCACTTCCCTGCCCTACGCCTACGRCCTGGTCGAGCGGCTCGCCGGCGAGCTGCCCACCGCAACCCGCGACTTCGCCGACAACCAGACCCCGCCCGCGGACGACGCCGAGCAKGGCCAGCTGTTGCGGGCGATGGCCAGCACCTCGATACGCGCGGCTCTGGAACGGCACTTCGGCGTGGCGCTGGCCTTCCAGAACTGCCATCGGCTGGCCGCTTTCCGCCCCCAGGCCACGAGCGGCGAGCAGTACCGCCGCTTCGTCTCCCCGGAGAGCCAGGTCCTCAACCAGCAACCGGAGTTCGTCAACTGCTAGCCTGGGCTCCCGGGATATTTTGATCCCGATGGCCTGGTGGGCCGGTGTTGTCCATTTTGTACCGGATTTTTTGTACCGGATCTGTCCTGGACGTTCATCCACCGGCCCGCCTGGCCCATCGATCAGAATCGGGTAACGCCCACAATGTGGCGTCGATCGGGGAAGCGTCGAGGCAGACGGACCTCCTACCTCGCGTTCATCAACGCCACGAACACCAAAGCGTCGATCGCGCAACGGGGCAGGGCGCTGTGGCGTGTTACCGCTACCGCGTTGGGATGCTCAGGATGACGTCGCGGCCCACGCTGCTCACGGTCGGATGCGCCGGCGGTGCTGGCCTGCGTCCACACAGCCCGAGGTAGTAGGTCACCACACCCTCGAAGTCGCCGCCCTGCTTCACGTGGACGACATTCGTTGTCCGGYCGAGAGGGAAGAGGTTCCTTGGAGCGGTGGGTCGACCTTCGATGTTGTGCGCGGCGGAATTGTGGAAGGTGACCTTCACGAAGGATCGGCCCAGCACAAAGACTCGATTACCGGATCCGTCCTGGATCAGCCCCGATCTCGGCACGTACTCGGCTCTGACATCTTTCGGCGCTGACGGCCGGAAGACGAAGGTGACGATGTCCACCCGGGCGCTGGCCGCGTGGGCGAAGCGGATGTGCATGAGCACGGGTGTGACCGGTGGAGCCGCCGCCCGAGAAACCCCCGCCTCGGTGAAGACCAAGCTGAGGGTGAGGAGCAGGACGGCGCTTATGGCTGCGGCGATCCTTCTCATTGCTGGTTCCTTTTTCTTCGCTGCTTGAGGGGCACCGAAAGGCGTCCAACCTGATACGTATGGCCAAGCGTCCCGTGGTGGCGCCCGGGCCGGGCCGGGCACCGCACGCGGGGCGTGTGCGCCGCTCGCGCGGACCGCTTCCGGGTAACTGGCGCACGGCAATCGGTATGAGTCAGGGCCCTGCCACGGAGGGAGACACGGATCGCCGTTATGAGTCTCGGCGAAGGCGTTGCTCCTTACTCCGTGCATGAGGCCACCCCCTCGGGGGGTTCCGCTCGCGGCCTACAGGTTCCGCCCTGCCCTGGGGGGTGTCAATTTGGCGAACCGGCGGAATCCGGGCCGGTGGCCGGGGGCCGGTGGCCTAGGCTGGAACCGTGCACGATGGCGTGGTGACGCTGTTCCTCTGCGGCGACGTGATGCTAGGTCGCGGTGTCGACCAGATTCTGCCGCATCCGGGCGATCCGAGGCTTTCCGAGGGATATGTCCAGGATGCCCGCGCCTATGTYGAGCTGGCGGAGGCGGTGAACGGCCCGATTCCTCGTCCGGTCGAATTCTCCTGGCCCTGGGGTGACGCGCTGCCCGTGCTGGATGAGGTCCGGGCCGATGTTCGGGTGGTGAACCTGGAAAACAGCATCACCCGGTGCGATGACTTCGCCGCCGGAAAGGAGGTTCATTATCGGATGAGTCCGGACAACCTTCCCTGTCTGGCCGCCGGCCGGCCCGATGTGTGCGTGCTGGCGAACAACCACCTGCTGGATTTCGGCCACCGCGGGCTCGTCGAGACCCTCGACGCGTTGTTCACGGCCGGGCTGAGAGCGGTGGGAGCCGGACGCGACGCGGACGAGGCGTGCAAACCGGCCATGGTCCCGCTCGGCGGGGGCCGGCGGGTCCTGGTCTCCTCGTTCGGCCTGTCCTCCAGCGGCATTCCACGGACGTGGGCCGCGGCCCCGGGCCGGGCCGGCATCGACGTCATCCCCGAACTGTCGGACGCCACCGCCGAGGAGGTGACCGCCCGCGTCCGGCGGGCGAAGCKCCCCGGTGACCTCGTCGTCGCCTCCGTCCACTGGGGATCCAACTGGGGCTATGACGTAGACGACGACCAGATCCGCTTCGCCCGCCGGCTCATCGATGGCGGTGTCGACGTCGTGCACGGGCATTCGTCGCACCATCCGCGTCCCGTCGAGGTGTACCGGGACCGGCTTGTCCTGTACGGCTGTGGCGACTTCATCAACGACTACGAGGGCATTACCGGCTACGAAATGTACCGGGACGATCTGYGGCTGGCGTACTTCGTCTCCGCCRGGGTCTCCGTCGATCCGCCCGGCGCGACGCTGACCGGCCTGCGGATGGTGCCCCTGCAGACACGGCGGATGCGGTTGTGGCGCGCCGCACCCGAAGACGCCGGGTGGCTACGGGGGGTTCTCACCAGGATCAGCCGTGGCTTCGGGACACGGTTCGATCTCAACGCGCCCGGCGTGCTGTCGCTGCGCCAGCCATGAGCGAACCCTCGATGGTGCGCTCCAGCGCTTCGACAGCCTCGGCCAGCGACGAAGGCCGGAAGGTCAGGACCGGTCCGTCAGGCACGCTCACGCCGGCGTGAGGGCACCAGCCGGCTGAGCACGTCGAGTTCCGCCAGCCACAGCTGCCCCAACCGGGCGTGGTTCGGCACGCTGGCACTGGCCACGAACGTGACACCGACCCGCTCGTCGATGCCAAGCATGGCGACGGCCAGATGCTGACGTCCGACGAGTAGTTGGCCCGTGCCGACCAGCCCGGTCACCGCGCGTCCCGCGACAGCCAGCGGCCCGCGCATCGTCCGGACGTTGCTCGCCACCAGGGCCATCTTCCGGATCTGGGCCGGGTAAGCGGCGGCGCCCGCGAGCATGCGGGGCGAGGCGATCGTCGCCAGGGTGGAGAAGTGGTGACGTTCCACCACCCCCAGCCCGCCCTTCTTCATGCGACGGGTCTCCGCGGCGATCCACGCCAGTCGCCGGCCGGGGTCCGGCTCCCCGCAGGGAAGCGGGACACGCACGCCCGAGGAATAGTTCGACAGCACGTTCCGTTCGGCGGCGGTCCGGAAACTGATGGGCATCAGCGCGTGGATGGGCTGACGGTCCCGGCGCCATTCGGGAAGGGACCACGTCCGCAGCGCCCCGGCGAGCGCGGCGAGATAGACGTCGTTGACCGTGACATCGTGGTGGCGGGCCACCGCTCGCAGCGTGCCCAGATCGGTGGTGACCCAGGAATGTCGCGCCGGCCCGGCCGGCGGCCCGCCCCAGGCGTCGAGGGCGCGGGTGGGCGCCAGGCAACGCAGCCCCCGGCCGACGAAACCCGCATAGTCCGAGGGCCGCGGCCGGCGGACAGCGGGAGGCAGACCGAGGTCGAGTTCGTCCTCCCCCCCGAAGAGCAGGTGCAGCGCCTGGTAGAGCGCGAAGCCGTCCTGCTGGATGTGGCTGGTCCGATACACCAGCACCGTGCCGGACGACCCCGGGGCGCGCAGCAGGTAGAGCATCCACGGCGACCGGCTGAGGTCGATCGGCTGGGCGGCAATGCGGTCGAYGGCGGCACGCAGCCGCGCATCGCCGGCACCACCGTCGCCMCCGCCCACACCGCCAACACCGCCAACACCGTCGGCGGACGGTAGGTCCATGGCGACAACGTGGTCGTCGACGTTCAGGYCCGGACCGCGGACCCAGAGGGTCTCGTTCGCCGTCGAGCGGCGACCGGAGAACCGGACCGCGACAGTCTCGAGACGGTCGGTAAGCATCCGTGCCCGGGGGTCGCGCAGCCGCTCGGCGACGTGCGCACGCAGGTCCGCCAGCTCCAGCGGAGGGCCGTCGACGAACAGCAGCGCACCGACGTCCTGGAACTCCCCGGGATTGAGCCGGCTGAAGGCGAGGTAGGCCCGGTCACCCGAGGTCAGTGGACGAGCGTATGTCCGCTCGGGACCGGCCTTCGTGACCACGTCGAGCAGGGCCATCAGACGCTCCCCCACCCCGTCCTGGGGCGCGGAGCGCGGGCCTGGAAATCGGGCTGAACWACTTCACCAGATTGACGCGTCAACACGCCAAAGACACATGGGCCCATGTACCTATTACTCCTGATTCCGAGCAGGCCACCGGGGGTCTGTGTCGCACGTCTCCACGGAACAGACCCGAATGGGGAAAAGAACACCGTAGAGCACCATCACCAGCAACAATCAGATATGGCGTCGCCAGCGCAAGATAATGACACGTTTACGACATCACCACGAAAGGGCTATGGCACCGCTTCATCAGGCGCACCGAACAATGGCCGCCGGATCGCGTCCGCACGCCGCCCAGTTCGCACGCCGCCCAGGCACGCACGCCRCCCAGATCCGCACGCCTCCCAGTCCTCACCACGGCCGTCCAGGCAGCGAGCGAGCCAGTCGGCGGCCCTGACGAACTCGTGATCCGTCATGCTTGGGGGTACGGACGGGGCGGCCTCGTCGGCGCGGGGGTAAGACCCCAGGAAACGGATCTTCCGGCAGATCCGGTGCAGCCCCATCAGGGCCTCGCGCACCCGGCGGTCGCTGATGTGCCCTTCCGCGTCGATCGAGAAGCAGTACCGGCCCAGGCCCTCGCCGGTCGGCCGGGACTCGATCCGCATCAGGTTGGCCCCGCGAACGGCCCATTCCTGCAGGAGTTCCAGCAGCGCGCCCGGCTCGTCCGCGGCCGGCCACACCACGATGGACGTCTTGTCCGTGTTGGTCGRCGCGGTGGCGCGGCCTGGACGGCCGAGCAGGACGAAACGGGTGGTGGCGTCGGGGACGTCGTGGATGTCGGTCACGAGGGCCTCCAGTCGGTAGCGCCGTGCGGTGAACTCCCCGGCGAAGGCGCAGTCGAAGCGCCCMTCCCGCACCAGCCGGGCCCCCTCGGCGTTGGACGCGGCCGATTCCCACTCCGCGTACGGCAGGTGAGYCGCGAGCCAGCGGCGTACCTGGGCCCGGGCGACCGGGTGGCCGGTGACGGTCTTGACGTCCTCCAGCGTGGTTCCCGGCCGCACGAGCAGCGCGAAGCTGATCGGTAGCAGCACCTCGCGGCAGATCATCAGCGGCCTGCCGGTCGCGAGCTCGTCCAGCGTGGCGGTAACTGCCYCCTCGACGGAGTTCTCGATCGGTACCAGCGCGCCGGACGCGTCCCCGTTGCGCACCGCGTCCAACGCCTCCGCCACGGAGAGGGAGGGGAACAGCTCATGCGTCCGCGCATCCGGCAGCGTCCGCAGCGCGGCCTCGGTGAAGGTCCCCTCGGGGCCGAGGTAGGTGTAGCGGGGGGGGTAAGCAGGCAAGACAGACCTCCTAGGACCGGGGCGGGCAACGGTCATCGCCTGCTGGTAAGGCGGTGGTCAGAGGTGCGGTGGTCAGAGGTGGCGCAGCAGCACCGTGGGGTCTTCGACCGCGTCGGCGACGAAGCGCAGAARGGACCCGGCGGTGGCGCCGTCGCAGACTCGGTGGTCAAAGGTGAACGAAAGCTGCACGATCCTGCGGACCGCCAGTTCGCCGTCCACCGCCCAGGGCCTGGGGACGATCCGGCCGATGCCGATCATCGCGGCCTCGGGGTGGTGGATGATGGGCGTGGAGCCGTCGACACCGAAGACGCCGTAGTTGTTGAGCGTGAACGTGCCGCCGGTCAACTCGGCGGGAGTGAGCGTGCCCGCGCGGGCGGCGGCGGTCAACCGGGCGATCTCGGCGGCCAGTCGAGCGGTGGTCAGGCCCTGAGCGTGGTGCACCACGGGCACGACCAGGCCGCGCGGGGTCTGGGCGGCGAATCCCAGGTGGACGGCGGCGTGGTGGCGCACGCCGGTCGCGCGGCCGTCCGCGTCGGTGACGACGGCGGAGTTGAGTGCGGGAAAGYGGACCAGGGCGGCGACGCAGATGCGGGCCAGGATCGCCAGGAGACCGATTCTGGGCTCGGCGCCCCCCGCGTTGCGGGTGTCGTTGAGGGTGTCCTTGGCGGCGAGCAGCGCGGTGGCATCCGTGTCGACCCAGCAGGTGGCGTCCGGCACCTCGCGCCTGCTGCGCGCGAACGTCTCCGCCGCGCGCCGCGCCAGCGGGTCCAGCGGGACGACGGTCGAGTCGGTCTCCGCCGGGCGCGACGGAGCGGAACGCGGGGCGATGGCACTCTCCACGTCCTTGCGCAGAATCAGCCCGTCCGGGCCGGTGCCGACGAGTTTTCGGAGATCGACGGAGTTCTCGCGGGCGAAGCGGCGAACGAGGGGCGAGACGACCTTGACCACGGTCTGGGCGGAAGGCCCGAGTGGCGTCGCCGGTCCGGGAGTCGGGGTGAGCGCCGGTACGGGGGGCGCTTCGGGAGCGCCGACGCGTCGTCGGCGGCGGGTTCGGGAGGGTTCCGTGCTGGTGCCGTAACCGACGAGGATGTTCCCGGAACCCGTTCGCCCTGCTGCCGGCTCGCTGACGGCCACGGTGATCAGTGGTGTGCCGACCGGGACACTGGTACCGGCCAGGCCGGCGAGGGAGGTGACGACGCCGGCGTAGGGGCAGGGCACCTCGACGACGGCTTTGGCGGTCTCGACCTCGGCTACGGGTTGGTCGACGGTGATGACGTCCCCGACGCCGACAAGCCAGCGGACGACCTCGGCGGAGGTCAGGCCCTCGCCGAGGTCGGGGAGGGGGAATTCGCGTACCGCGGCCACGGTGTCACTGCTCCCACTGGAGTCGGGCGACGGCGTCGAGGATGCGGTCGACGCTGGGAAGGTAGTGATGTTCGAGCATGGGGGGCGGGTAAGGGATGTCGAAGCCGGTGACCCGCAGGACGGGGGCGGCAAGGTGGTGGAAGCACCGCTCGCTGACGCGGGCAGCGATCTCCGCACCGACCCCGCCGAAACCCGCGGCCTCGTGGACCACAACGGCGCGCCCGGTGGCGCGGACCGCCTCGCAGACCGTCTCGTCRTCGAAGGGGACCAGCGAGCGCAGGTCGACCACCGCCAGGTCCCAGCCCTCCGAGCGCGCGGCCGCCGCCGCCTGGAGGCACACGGGGAGCGAGGGGCCGTAGGTCAGGAGGGTCGCCGAGGTACCGGTCCGGCGGACCACCGCCCGGCCGATCGGCGGCACCTCGGCCGCAGAGAAGTCGTCCGTGGACCGCTGGTCCATGGACTGGTCGTCCGTGGACCAGTAGAGCCGCTTGGGTTCCAGGAACACCACCGGGTCGTCCGAGGCAATCGCCGAGCGGAGCAGCCCGTAGCCGTCGGCGACGGTGGCGGGGGTGACGACGTGCAGGCCGGGGGTGTGCGCGTAGTATGCCTCGCTGGAGTCGCTGTGGTGCTCGACGCCGCCGACGCCGCCGCCGTACGGGATGCGGATGGTGATCGGCAGCGTGGTCTTCCCGGCCGTGCGGTTACGCATCTTGGCCACATGCGACGCGAGCTGCTCGAACGCGGGGTAGGCGAAGGCGTCGAACTGCAGCTCCACGACGGGCCGCAGGCCGTACATGGCCATGCCCACGGCGGTGCCGAGGATGCCTGCCTCGGCCAGGGGGGTGTCCAGGCAGCGTTGCGCGCCGAATTCGGCAGCCAAGCCGTCGGTGACTCGGAAGACGCCGCCGAGAGTGCCAACGTCCTCGCCGAGGATGTGGACGCGCGCGTCCTCGCGCAGCGAGTCGCGCAGCGCGGCGTTGAGGGCCCGCACCATGGTCGCGGCGCTCATCGTGCGTCGTCGCTCTTGGCTGCGTCCGCGGCCTGCCAGGCCATCAGCTCGGCGGCCTGCTCACGAAGCTGGCTGGTCGGCTGGGCATAGACGTGCGTGAACAGTGAGCCCGGATCGAGATCAGGCACACGATCGAACTGGGCGCGCATCTCGGCGGCGAGTTCCTCGGCAGCCCGCGCGACTGCGGCGACGCCGGCGTCGTCGAGGAGACCGGCCTTGCGTAGCTGCCGCTCCAGCAGCGTCAGCGGATCGCGGGCCTGCCAGGCGGCGACCTCCTCCGAGGTGCGGTAGCGGGTCGCGTCGTCGGCGTTGGTGTGCGCCTCCAGCCGGTAGGTGACCGCCTCGACCAGCACCGGGCCGCGACCCGACCGCGCGTGCTCGACCGCCGCGCGCAGCACACCGTGCACCGCGGGCGCGTCGTTGCCGTCCACCAAACGACCGATGATCCCATGGCCCACCGCCTTGTGTGCCAGCGTCGGCGCCGCGGACTGCTGGGCCAGCGGCACCGAAATCGCATAGCCGTTGTTCTGTACCAGGAACACCACTGGCGCGTTCAGCACCCCGGCGAAGTTCAGCGCCTCGTGGAAGTCGCCCTCGCTGGTGCCGCCGTCGCCGATCAGGGCAAGCGCCACGACGTCCTCCGCCGCCCACGGATCCGAGGCCGCGCGCAGGCGAGCGGCGTGGGCCAGGCCCACCGCATGGCAGGCCTGGGTGGCCAGCGGAGTCGACAGCGGCGCGATCCGGTGCTCCCGCGGATCGTAGCCGCTGTGCGCGTTCCCGCGCATCAGCGTCAGCGCGTCCACCGGGCGCACGCCCCTCGACACCACCGCCAGCGTGTCGCGGTAGCTGGGGAACAGCCAGTCCGACTCCCGCAGCACCATGGCCGCGGCGATCTGGCATGCCTCCTGGCCGGTGGACGCCGGGTACACGGCGAGGCGGCCCTGCCTGGCCAGGGTCGTGGCCTGCTGGTTGAAGCGCCGTCCCAGCACCAGACGGTGGTACAGGACGCGCAGCAGATCGGTGTCGACCTTCCCCGCCGCCTCCGTGCCGAGGACCCGGACCGGCTCGGGGTCGGGCAGGAGCGGAGCCGGGTCACGACGCGGACCGTGGGAGCTCGGCGGCCCGACGAAGCCGGGCGCGGTGCTGTCGTCGAGGATTGTCATGGTCCACCTTCGGCAGTTGGTGGCGGAAAGGGTTCGGGGATTCCGGTCAGGTCTACGCCGCCGTTGACCGGCTGCTGATGCAGGTCGGAGCTGTCCGTGGGCTGGCGGACGAACTGGGGAGGAGTCGTCCACCATCGGGCCTGGTCGGTCTCGCGGAAGTGGAGCGCCGGTGCAYGATCAGCAGTAAGGTCCGCTCGGCCAGCGGTCCTCGATGCGTGCTGGCTCGCGGTCTCGAGCTCCGGACGCGGACGCCGGACCTCGGACGTCGGACTCCGAGTCGAGCTGCGGGACCTGAGTAACAGCCTGGCCAGGACGAGAGGTGCTTCTCACCGTCCGGATGAGMCGCCCAGGCCAGGTTCGACGATCAGGAAGCGAGGTACGGGGAGCCGTGGCCTCGCTTGAGCTGTCCCGGTTCGCCGGCTTGCCCGGTTCGGGCGCCGTCCGTGGTCACGATCCTCCTCCGCTCRACTTCTCGGCTCTGGTCCTCTGATTTTCCATCCCCCGTCGGCGGCTGGATCGTGTCCATAATCACCTTGATAGTCATCGTGCGGGCTCCGGCATGGCATTAATGCGTGGAGCGCGCCGCGCATCAGGTAGAAATACTTTCGTAGGTCGACTCGCCGAAGAGGCGGGGGTAGCGAGTCTGACGTAACCGGTGGAAAACCGACCCCGAGGGCTTGAGGTGATTGTCATCTCACCGGCGACAGGAGTGAATCTGCCTGGTCAGGGCCGTGCGGGCCCGATCCTCGCCGAGTCGGGCCCCGGCGGGCGTGAAGTGCGCAGCGCGACGTTCACCGAACGAGCCGGCCAGTACCGCTCGCCGCGGAAGTACCCGGCTGTTTCGATGCCATGTTTGTCGGTTGAATTTCCCTGGACATCGGTTCTCCGCTGTGACCAGCGTCTCGTGGGAGCCCGCCGAAAGTGCCTTCGACGGCTGTTACGTTGCTCTCCGAGCCCGCGCCAAGTTTTTATTGGTTGGGCCAGGCGAGTTGATCCTCTCGGCGCGCCGTTCAAATGGTGGTCGCCTGTTGGCTGATGCTTGCGTTCCGGGAATACCCATTATGGGCCCCCGCCGGCCGAATGCTAGGCGCGGGGACGGGTGAAGAAGCCGACGACGGCGCGACGGAGGCGGGCCTGCCCGCGCTGGCGGCGACTGGTGGGGCCTTCGATGGCGGGTGGGACTCGCTCGGCGGCGGCGAGGGCGGGTGCCGGGGCCGAGGGTTTCGGCAGTTCGACCTCGGTGTACCGGCCGGCGGGTTCGAGGCGGATCCAGCCGGTCTCTTCGGGAGCGGCCGCCTGCCGGCGTTCGCGGGCGGCAGCGGCGCGGCAGAGCCTGCGGGTGGCATAGAAGGCGAAGGGTGGYAGCACCAGCAGGCCGATGCGGCCGGCCCAGACGACGGCGTTGAGGGACAGGTGCAGGACGAGGGCGAACACGTCGTCGCCGCCGGCAAGCAGCAGGACGCCGTAGAAGGTCAGCGCCATCACCCCGAACGCGGTGCGGTCGGGGTGATGGCGGGGGCGTTGCAGCAGGTTGTGCTGATCATGATCCCGGGTGACCAGCGCCTCCAGGAACGGGTAGGCCGCGAGCAGGCCGAACAGCACTCCCGGCAGGACCACCCCCGGCCAGAGTACGGGCGGGACGTCGTGGCCGAGGCCCCGGTACTCCCAGGGCAGGAACAGCCGCAGCGAGCCCTCGAGGAACCCGACGTACCAGTCCGGCTGCGCCAGCGAGGAGACGTCCATGGGGGTGTACGGGCCGTAGGCCCAGACCGGGTTGATCTGCGCGACGCCGCCGAGCACCGCGAGCAGGCCGGCGGTGATGAGCAGGAAACCGACCGACTTGGCGGCGTAGCCGGGGAACAGCCGGCTACCRACAACGTTGTCCTCCGTCCGGCCAGGGCCGGGGAACTGGGTGTGCTTCTGGTGCCACAGGATCCCCAGGTGGGCGCCGATCAGCGCGAGGAGGAGACCCGGGACGAGCAGGATGTGCACCACGTAGAGCCGGGTGATGAAGTGCGTGCCGGGGAACTCGCCACCCCAGAAGCCCCAGGCGATCCAGGTTCCCACGACGGGGATGGACTCGGCGATCGCGTAGGCGATACGCACCCCGGTCCCGGACAGCAGGTCGTCGGGCAGGGAGTAGCCGGCGAAGCCCTCGGCGATGRCGAGCAGCAGCAGGCTCACCCCGATCAGCCAGTTGATCTCCCGGGGGCGACGGAAGGCGCCGGTGAAGAAGATCCGGCACAGGTGCACGATGATCGCCGCGACGAACAGCAGCGCCGCCCAGTGGTGGATCTGGCGGATGACCAGGCCGGCGCGGACGTCGAAGGAGATGTCGAGGGTCGAGGCGTAGGCACGGCTCATCGTCACCCCGCGCAGCGGCACGTAGGAGCCGTCGTAGACGGTCTGCTGCTCGCTGGGTTCGAAGAAGAACGTCAGGTAGACCCCGGTGGCCACGAGCACGCCGAAGCTGTAGAGCGCGATCTCGCCGATCATGAAGGACCAGTGGTCGGGGAAGACCTTGTTCATCACGCTGCGCAGGAACCTCGCGCTGCCCAGGCGCCGGTCGATGAATCCGACCGCCTTGTGACCGGCAGCGGTCACCGGCGATTCCCGCCCGGGGCCCGGCGATTCCCGCCCGGGACGGTCCGCGCGCCGCGTGGAGGTCCCGGAGCCGGTGGTGGCGGTCATGAGCGGCTCCAGAAGCCGGGCCCGACCGGTTCGGGGAAATCCGACCGGGCTCGGAAACACCCATCGGCGTCGACCGTGACGGGCAGCTGGGGCAGGGCACGGGTCGCCGGGCCGAAGATCGGCCTGGCCAGGTCGGTCATGTCGAAGACCGACTGGTGGCACGGGCACTGGAGCTGATGCGGCTGGCTCATGTACATGCTCACCGGGCAGCCCGCATGGGTGCAGATCTTCGAGAACGCGACGTGGTTGTCGTACCCGGCCGCGGCCTGCCGGGGCGGGGTGGCCAGTCCCGGGGGCAGCCTGATCAGCAGCGCCGCGCTGTCCGCCTGGGCGTCGAGGCCGAGATGCCCCTCAGGCAGCACGGTGAGGATGCCGCCGATCGCCAGGTCGCCAAGGCGCACCGGCCGGCCCTCCGGCGTCACCAGCCGCGCCCCGGGTGACCAGCGGGTGGTGAACAGGTCCCGATGCGGGGCCCGCCTGACCAGGTTGAGCAGCGGCACCACGGCTATCACCCCGAAACCGCCGAGCATGGCGAGCACGAGCCGGCGCAGCACCGGCAACTGGCGCAGCCCTGTCTCGGCCACGACCCGGTCCACGGTCTGCTGGGTGGCCGCCTCCTCGGCGCCCGGCGAGACCATGGGGTGACGTTCCTCGACCGCCTCCTCCTGGGGGATGAGACGCTTGTCCCACAGCACCGCGCCGATGCCGGCGGCGATGATGGCCAACCCCAGGGAGAGACCGAGCAGCGCGTTGTAGCCGACGGTGCCCGTCCGGCCGGTGAAGTTCACCACCGCGAACGCCACCGCGCCGACGAGCGAGAGCGACAGGCAGGCCGCTATCCCCGCCACGCCCCCGGGCCCGCCGGGCCGGGCTGCCCCGTCTGGTCCAGCCGGTCGCTGCGGTCGCTGCGGTCGCTCCGCGTCGGCGGAGCCCGCCGGAGTCAACGCCGTCCCCGCGGAAGCAGTGCCATCACGCCCCCGAAGGCGAACACGGCGCCGGCGAGCACGAGGGTGTCACCCAGTGCCCGGCTCGTCACGACCACGGCATCGACAGCGAACAGCGCACCGGCAAGCGTCGCGAACGCCGCAGAGATCGCCAGACCGCGTGGAAAGATCATATACTCCTCCTTCGGGCTCATCGCCGTACGCCGCCGTGGCGGCCCCCACCGGCCTTCACCGGCCTTCACCGGCGCCCCTGTATCGACCATCACCGGCCCTCGCCCGGTGCGGAGGTGCCGTGACCCCGGGCGGCGTCCTGCGAGTTCTTCTCATCGGTGGATTCGTGCTGGAACACCAGGCCCACGATGGTGATCGCGGTCAGCACGCCACCGATGAACAGCAGCCAGTAGCTGATGATCGGCCCCAGCAGGAGCAGCCCGAAACTGACCGCAATCGCCGCCGGCCAGTAGCTGAACGGGCTGAAGAAGCCGATGTCACCGGCCCCCTCGGGGATCTCGATCTGGCTGTCGTCGGCGGGCAGGCGGCTGCGCCGGCCGGTGTACCAGAGGAATCCAGCGACCAACAGGCTCATCACCATGCTGAAGATGAGCGCGGCCGCACCTGCCGGGTCATGTCCGGTGAACAGGTACACCCCGCCGGTGACCAGGAAGAACAGAGCCAGAACGGCGAACAGCCGGGCGGAGGTAATCACCCGGCCGCGTCCGGGTCCACCGCGGTATCACGCCGCGAGGCCGTCTCCCCCTCGACGGAGGCCAGCTCGCGCCGGTGCCTCTGGTCGACCCGGCGCGGCTGCCGCTGGCGACCTTCCCGCCCCTCCGGCCCCTGCCGGGGGTGGTTCAGGTCGAAGGCCGGCCGCTCGGATCGGATACGGGGTATCTGGTGAAAGTTGTGCTTCGGTGGTGGGCAGGACGTCGCCCATTCCAACGAGTTCCCGTAGCCCCAGGCGTCACCACTGGTCGCCGGGTCACCATGCCGCAGCGACCGCCAAACATTGTACAGAAACGGTAGGGTGGACAGGCCGAGCAGGAAGGAGCCGGCACTCTCGATCGTGTTCAGCGTGGTGAAACCGTCGGTGGGCAGGTAGTCGGCGACCCGCCGCGGCATTCCCCTGACACCCAGCCAGTGCATCGGCAGAAACGTCACGTGGAAACCGACGAGAAGACTCCAGAAGTGCAGCTTCCCCAACTTCTCGTTCAGGAACCTTCCCGTCACCTTGGGGAACCAGAAGTACACACCGGCGAACGCGGAGAAGACGATTGTCCCGAACAGGACATAGTGCAGATGACCCACGACGTAATAGCTGTCGGTGACGTGAAAGTCGATGGGTGGGCTGGCCAGGGTGACCCCGGTCAGCCCACCGAACAGGAAGGTGATAAGGAATCCGATCGAGAACAGCATTGGCGTGTTCAGGATGATCGTTCCGCGCCACATGGTGCCGATCCAGTTGAAGAACTTCACCCCGGTCGGGACGGCGATCAGAAAGGACAGCAGAGAGAAGAACGGCAGCAGCACGGCACCGGTCGCGAACATGTGGTGCRCCCACACCGCCATCGACAGCGCGCCGATTCCCACGGTCGCGAAGACCAAMCCCCGGTACCCGAAAATCGGTTTACGGCTGAACACCGGCAGGATCTCCGTGACGATGYCGAAGAAGGGCAGCGCGACGATGTAGACCTCGGGATGACCGAAGAACCAGAAAAGGTGCTGCCAGAGGATCGCTCCTCCGTTGCTCGCGTCGTACACGTGGGCGCCGAACCGGCGATCGGCCTCCAGCGCCAGCAGGGCCGCGGTGAGTACCGGGAACGCGAGCAGCGCCAGCACCGACGTAATCAGCACGTTCCAGGTGAAGATCGGCATTCGGAACAGGAGCATGCCCGGCGCGCGCAGCGTGATGATCGTGGTGATGAAGTTGACGCTCGCCAGCACGGTGCTCAGCCCGGACATCACCAGGCCCACCGCCCACAGATCACCGCCGAGGTGCGGCGAGTACTGCGCCGAGGTCAACGGGGAGTACGCGAACCAGCCGAAGTCCGCCGCCCCGCCCCGGGTCAGGAACCCGGAGACGACGATCAGACCGCCGACCAGATACAGCCAGTAGCCCAAGGCGTTCAACCGGGGGAAGGCGATGTCAGGCGCCCCGATCTGCAACGGGACAAGATAGTTCGCGAACGCGGAGAACAGCGGGGTCGCGAACAACAGCATCATCACCGTGCCGTGGATCGTAAAAAACTGGTTGTACCGCTCGYTCGAGACGATCTGTAGACCGGGCCGGGCCAGTTCCCCCCGCATTAGCATCGCGAGGATCCCGGCGAATAGGAAGAACCCGAACGAGGTCACCAGATACATCAGACCGATCGACTTGTGATCGGTCGTACCGAGGATGTCCAGGGCCRTCGGCGGCTCCCCTCGCTGCTCCCCGACACTCGGYGGAAAAGGACGGACCTCGACCGTCATCGGGCCATCCGACCAGACACGGCCACGTCGGGCACGAGTTCCTCCTCGCATACTATTCAAGCCAGCGAAAACGGGCGGTCTCGACAACCGGACATGCCGCCAGGATCACCCGCTACGAATGGCTCACCCGCTCGTCGGCGTATGGATGTACCGGCAGTGCATCACGTCTCTACCAACCTCCGCCGCGTTGAAACGCCCGGCCACCGGAAAATCCACTCCCCACAGATCCGCGACCGCCGCCGGGCCGTGACCGAGACGCCTCATCCCGGGTCGGTGCCGTCGAGGGGTCGGAGGGTGGCGGCAGTCTCCAGAACCAGGGCATGGACGAACGCCTGGGGAATGTTGCCAYGCAGCTGGCGCTGAGTGACATCGAACTCCTCGGCGTAGATGCCGGGCGGCCCGCAGGCGGCGCGGCCACGCTCGAAGTACCGCCGGGCCTGATCGTGCCGGCCGGCACGGTGGTAGGCCAGCGCCAGCCAGAAGCCGCACAGCAGGAAGGCCCCTTCGGCCACCCCGAGCCGGATCCCGGCATGATCGAATCGGTAGACGTAGCCGTCGTCGGTCAGCTGCTCGGCCACCGCCCGCAGCGTCGCCACCGACACCGGGTCGCGGACGTCGACCGCTCCCCGCACCGCGGGCAGCAGCAGCGCCGCGTCCACCCGCGGGTCGTCGGTCGCCCGCTGCCAGCGCCCGCTCGAATGCCGCATCTCCTCGCGGGCGGCGCTGAGCAGCCGCCTTGCCAGCGCCCGCCAGCCGTCGGCCTCCCCCACCCCGGCGCCGTCCACGCCGGCCAAGGCGAGCAGCCCTGCCGCGCAGGTCAACCGGCTGTGCGTCCAGTGCCGCGGCTCCAGCTCCCAGACCCCTGTGTCCGGGATCCGCCAGCGTGCCGCGATCACCCCGGCGGTCACCGCCGCGGCCCGCCGGGCGTCATCGGTCAGCCGGCCCCGCCGCGCCGCGGCCGCCAGCAGCAGCGCCGCCTCCCCGAAGACGTCCAGCTGGAACTGGTGGCCGACCTTGTTCCCGACCACGTCGTCGCCGCCGGGGTACCCCGGCAGATCGAGTCGGCGCTCGTCCGGGATCGGGCCACCGCGGGCGGTGTAGGCCGGACGCAGGTTCGGGCCGTCCGCCAACAGCCGTTCGGTGACGAACGTGACGGCGTCGTCGAGCAGCCCGTCGAGGCCGGCCCGCGCGGCCGCCAGCCCCGCGTAGCACTGATCTCGGATCCAGACATACCGATAGTCGTAGTCGCGGCCCTGACGGGCCCGCTCGGGCAGGGAGGTGCTGGCCGCGGCCACCATCCCGTGCCCGCCGCCGGTCAGCCCGCGCAGCACCGCGACCGCGTGCTGAGCGTCGCGGACACCGGCCAGGCTCGACAGCTCCGGTACCGCGGACCGCCAGGCCCGCTTCGTCTCGGCCCACAGCACGTCCGGGACCGGACGGTCCGCCGGCAGCTCACCGAGCTCCAGCACAAGATCGAGACAGTCGCCGGCCCGCACCAGGCRCTCCGCGACGAGACTGCCACCGCCCGCATCATGGTCGATCCGGGCGACCGCCGCGAGCCGTCCCGACCAGCGCAGCTCCAGCTCGCCGACTCGCCCGCACCAGGCCTCCACCCCGTCCGGCCCGTCCAGCCCGTCCAGCCCGTCTTGCCGCAGCCCCGCCACCGCCCGCCGGCCGAACCCGGGACGCGGATCCAGCGTCACCCGCACCGGCACGGTCCCCTCGACCCCGAGAATCCGGCGCAGCAGCACCGCACGGTGCCGCCGCCCGGGGAGGGCGAGAGCCTCCCGGCACTCCGCCACRCCCGCCCGCGTCACCCACCGGCTGTGCCAGATCAACGACCGGTCCTCGTAGTAACCGCCCCAGGTGAAGGCGGTCGCCGGAGTCACCGAGTAGGAGCCGGCGCCACCGATCAGCGTCGAGAACACCGCGTCGTCCGCCCACGAGGGCACGCACATCCAACACACGCGGCCGTCCGGGCCGATCAGCGCACCCCGTTCCCCGTCCGCGAGCAGGGCGAACTCACGCAGCGTCGGCACCAGCCCCGGATTATCGTCCCGCTCGCTCCGCTCCGCTGTCATCGGCGCGTGCCCTCCACATCCGGCATGCCCACCCCCTTCCCTGCCCCGCCACTCCCCGGACCGGGCTGTCACTCCCTCGGCTGTCGGCACGACGTAGGGGTTCCGCTGCCGGCACGACAGCTGCCGACACGGCACCTCGGCACGGCACAGGCCGCGATGCCCAGGCGCTCGATCGCCGGCACAGCGGCTACCTCCCGAGGTAGGGGCCCGAGGTAGGGGATGGCCTCCCCGGGCGGGGTGGCGGGAACGGGCAGATCGCAGGTGGGGAAACTACCTGCGGGCGGCGTGCGGGAGGTGCTCCCTCGCCTCCTGCCACTTGCCCTTGAAGCCCTGCACGGCGATGCCGACGGCCTCTGGGTCGCCCTGCAGGAACGCCCGGGCGGTCTTGCGCATCTGCTCGGGCCGGACGTGCGGCGGCAGCGGCGGCACCTTCGCGTCGACAACGACCTCAAGCACAACCGGCCGGTCCGCAGCCAGCGCCTGTTCCCACGCGGCACCGATCTTGTCCGGCGAGTCGCAGCGGATCCCGGTGAAACCGAGGAGCCGGGCGAAATCCGCCGCCGGCACATACGGGATCTTCTGCGTCTCGACATTGATCCGATCACCCGCCATCACCCGCTGCTCGTAGGAGACCTGGTTGAGGTCCTCGTTCACGAACACGGTGAACACCAGCCGCGGATCGGTGTTCATCCTCTCCCAGTACCGCTTGACCGTGAACAGCTCGTTCATGCCCAGCATCGAGAACGCCCCGTCGCCGACGAACGCGATCACCGGTCGTTCCGGATAGGCCAGCTTCGCCGCCACCGCGTAGGGCACTCCGGGCAGCATGGTCGCCAGGGTTCCCGACAACGACGCCTTCATGTCCCCACGGATGCGCAGGTAACGGGCCCACCAGGTGGTCGCCGACCCGGAGTCCGCGGTGAGGATCGCGTTATCGGGCAGTCGCTTGTCCAACTCGTACGCGACGATCTGCGGGTTCATCGGATCCGCCCGCAGCCTGGCCCGGTCCGCCAGCACCCGCTGCCAGGTCGCCACCTCCCGTTCGATGAACCGCCGCCAGGAACGGTCCTCCTTGCGGATGAGCAGGGGAATCAACTGGCGCAGCGTCTCGGCCGCGTCGCCGACGAGATGAACATCCATCGGATAACGAATACCGATCATCCGGCCGTCGATATCGATCTGGACGCCGGCGGCCTGGCCCTCCCGCGGCAGCCACTCCGAGTAGGGGAAGCTCGTCCCGACCAGGAGGAGCGTGTCGGCGCCCATCACCATCTTGTGGCTGGCTTCGCTGCCGAGCAGCCCGATGGGGCCGGTCACGAACGGCAGGGTATCGGGGAGCGCATCCTTGCCGAGCAGGGCCTTGGCGACACCCGCGCCGAGCAGGTCGGCGGCCTCCGTCACCTCCTCGCGGGCKCCGGCCGCCCCTTGCCCGATCAACATCGCCACCCGGCGGCCCCGATTCAGYACGGCGGCGGCGCGGCGCACCTCGTCCGGATCCGGCAGGATGCGTGGTTTCGTCCAGCCAATGCTGGTCCGCACCGCCCCGTGCTCATGCGGAGGCTCGGTGTACTTCTCCTCCTGGACATCCTCCGGGAAGATCAGGCAGACCGGCGCCCGRCTGGACAGCGCTGTCTTCATCGCCCGATCGACGAGATGACGGGCGCTGGGCGGGGCCATGCAGTACTGCACGTACTCGGTGACGTCCTTGAACAGCGAGATCAGATCGATTTCCTGCTGGTAGTGGGCGCCGAGGGAGGTCCGCCGCTGCTGGCCGACGATCGCCAGCACCGGCTGATGGTCGAGCCGGGCGTCGTAGAGACCGTTGAGCAGATGGATCGCCCCCGGGCCGGAGGTCGCGACACACGCGCCTACCTCACCGGTGAACTTGGCGTGCGCGCAGGCCATGAACGCCGCCATCTCCTCGTGCCGGGTCTGCAGGAACCCAGGATCACCGCCGGCCCGGTCGAAAGCCCCGAGGAAGCCGTTGATGCCGTCCCCGGGATAGCCGAATATGCGGTGAACACCCCAGCCGGTCAACCGCTGCAGGACATAGTCCGCGACCTGTGACATAGCTGCGCTTCCCTCCCACCCATCGATCAGCCGACCGCCGCTCGCACCAGCACCGTGAGTCTGGGTATGGACGGTGCACGCCACCGTCAAACCCGTTCGTCGCGGCCGGTCCCGGCCGGTCTCTCGTGCCGTTGAAGGACCGTCGCCCGACGCACCGACGTCATTGTCAGCCGAATGTAAGGTTCGTTCCCGAGTCATGCCGRCATCCCGGGGCAGGAACAGGAAGATGACAGGCGACGCGGAGTCGGCGCCCGGGCGGAGAGCGACCCACGGGYGACCCACGGGCAGTACCCGGCACGCAGGGTCCCCGGCACGCACGTTCGGGGCGGGACCGCATCAGTCCGCATCAGTCCGATCCGCCCAGGCCCGCCCTCGAACACCTAGATCCGTCCCCGAACAGGCGAGAGGAGCAACATGCGTGTCCTGCTGGTTCATCCCAGCGCGCTGATGTACTCGAAGATCTTCCTACGGCTCGAACCGCTGGGGCTGGAACGGGTGGCGGCCGCGCTGCTCGCCGCGGGCCACGAGGTGAGCATGCTCGATCTTCAGGTGGAGAAACCGGCCGCCTACGCGCGCCACCTGCGAAAGTGCCGTCCCGACGCGGTGATGTTCGGGGTGAACTATCTCGCGAACGTCCCCGAGGTCATCGAGTTCGCGCACCGGGCGAAGCGGGAACTGCCCGACTGCCTGGTCGTGGCCGGCGGCCACAGCGTCTCCTTCATCGCCGAGCACCTGCTGAAGCAGTGCGACGGCGCACTCGATGTGGTCGCGCGCGGCGAGGGCGAAGTGGTCGCCCCACGCATCCTCGAAGCCGACCGCGCCCGTCTCGCGGACGTCCCGGGCGCGGTCACCGCCGACGGGGCGGGCCCGACCCCGGCCCTGCTACCCGGCCTCGACGAGCCGCTACCGGCCCGCCATCTGCTGGCCCACCGCCGCCGCTACTTCATCGGGGAACTGGACCCGTGCGCCTCGGTCGAGTTCACTCGCGGCTGCCCATGGGACTGCTCCTTCTGCAGCGCCTGGACCTTCTACGGCCGCAGCTACCGCCGCCTCTCCCCGGACGCGGCCGGCGAGGAACTGTCCGCCATCCGGGAACCGAACGTCTTCATCGTCGATGACGTCGCCTTCATCAGGCCTGAACACGGCATGGCCATCGCCGATCAGGTCGAACGCCGAGGGATTCGCAAACGGTACTATCTGGAAACCCGTAGCGACGTCCTGCTGCGCCATCCCGAGGTGTTCGAGCGCTGGCGCCGCCTCGGCCTCGAATACATGTTTCTGGGCATGGAAGCCCTCGACGCGGACGGCTTGGACCTCTACCACAAGCGGATCTCCCCGGACGAGAACATCCGCGCCCTCGAAGTTGCCCGAAAGATCGGCATCACGGTCGCGGTGAACCTCATCGCCGACCCGGACTGGGACGAGAAGCAGTTCCGTCTCGTCCGCGAATGGGCGTTGTCGGTGCCGGAAATCGTGCATCTCACGGTGTGCACCCCCTATCCGGGTACGGAGATCTGGCACACCCAGTCCCGGCGGCTCACCACCCTGGACTACCGGCTGTTCGACATCCAGCACGCCGTCGTCCCMACCCGGCTCCCCCTCGACCGCTTCTACCGCGAGCTCGTCGCCACCCAGGCGGTCCTCAACCGCAAACACCTGGGCGCGAAGGCGCTTGCCGCGACCGCCCGGATCGTCGCCGCGAACCTGGCGCGTGGCCAGACGAACTTCCCACGGATGCTCTGGAAATTCCCCCGGGTCTACAATGCCGGCCGGCTGTACGCCGAGCACCAGCATCCCGCCCGCTACCGGCTGCCGGAGCCCGTCCCCGCGGCCATGACCCCGCGGCGGCGCGAGCTGTACGTCCATCAGCCCGCCGCTCGCCACCCAGTGGCGAGCAGGGAACGGGAGAGGACCGATCCATGACGACCGGGAGGCGGTCCTGCCGCTGAGGCTGCCACGGTCTCGGCTACCGCGGTCGCACCGGTCAACGGTCGTGCCCGCCCAGGTCAACGGGTCGTGTCCAGGCGAGCGAGCCAGTCATTGTACGCCCGCCAGCTCGCCTCATCWTCGTCGAGGTCGACGGATCGCGCCCGGGCGGCCGGTCTGGCGACCACCATGGTGGTGGGGGCGGGTTCGTGGCCGGTGTGGGTGGCAAAGGTCGCGGTACGGGCCCGTTCCAGCCAGCTCGAACGGGCCCGGCGCACCGGCTCGGGTTTACGCGTCCATACCCGAAACAGCAGCACGATGAGCACAACCATGATCCCGTCACCGACGACCCACATGATAGCGCCGCCGGTCTGAGTGTCCAGCAGGGGGCTGCTGCCCCAGGTGTGCGGTGCCATGGCAATCGGGGTGCGGGACTGTAGCAGGACGACGCCGACGAGGGTGTCGACGCCCATGGACAGGATGACGAGCGCGAGCCGGCCGGGCATGGACAACCGCCAGCGGATCGGTTCGTCGCCGACGAGCAGCACGAAGAACTGGTAGCCGGCAGCGAGGTAGAGAACGTGTTCGAGCTGGCCGAGCCAGGGCCGGGCCATCGCCTCGTTCATGAAGCCGGTGAGGTGGGTTCCGATGATCGTGATGGCGTAGCCGGCGAGGGCGGCGGGCGGGGAGACCAGGACGCTGACCGGCCATGAGCGGATCATCTTACGGACCCTGGTGTGCAGGGGGTTGCCGACAGCGTGCAGCAGGAGGATGAGGGGCCGGCCCGCGACGAACAGCGGTGGYGCCACCATGATCAGCATCAGATGCTGGACCATGTGCATGCTGAACAGCGCTTCATCGTAGACGCCGACGGCGCTGCTCGTCGCGAGGACCACCACCGCGACACTGGCGAGGTGGGCGCAGGTGCGGGGCCAGGGCCAGGACCGCGCGGGATGGCGGGCGCGGACCCGGGCGACGCCCCACAGGTACAGGACAGTGACCGGCACGAGGAAGGCGAGCGCGGCCGCGTCAAGCTGCCAGGTGTCCACCAGACGCGCCGGGGTCAGCGGGGGCGGCCCGTCGCCCTGGCCCCAGCGGCACCACGAAACCGGCAACAGGGGTGTCGTCGGCTGGCGGCGGGTCCACCAGGTGGCCGCGGCCGCCGCCCCCGCCATGACAGTGACAGCGGCCAGCGCGACCCGGGCACGGCGCCCACGCCTTCCGCGCTCGCCGAGATCGATCAGAGATGAGGTGTCCCGGGTCATGGTGTCTCCGCGAGGTCGGGGTGCGCTCATGCGCCATCGAGGAGCTGCTGAGCGAGGAAGCCGCCCGGCGGCGGGGCGGGTGGGATGGCGAACAGGGCGTTGGAGGTATGCCGGATGAAGGTGCTCAACGCGTCGGAGGCGGCGAGGGCGCGCTGGACGGGAACGAAGGCGGTACGTGGGTCGGCCTGGTAGGCTTGGAAGAACAGCCCCGCGTCCGGTTCACCGGTGGCGTCGAGGCCGTCGTCGTAGGAGTAGCCGCGGCGGAACATCGCGACGCCGCCGTGGAACTGCGGATGGGCCAGTCGGATGTGGGCGTTGACGGCGATCGCGGGCCGGCCGTCGGCAGTGCGGGCGGCGAAGTCCGGCGCTGTCGTCTCGCCCCCGCCCTGGTCGGCGGGCGGGGCGGACAGCGGTGCGCCATYGGACTTGCGCCGGCCGATGACCTCGCTCTGCGCCGCCTCGGTCAGCCGGTCCCAGCTGTCGAGCAGCATGCGGATCCGCCGGCAGACGACGTAGGTCCCGCCTCGCATCCATGCCGGCCCGTCGGCGGCCCACACCGCGAGGTCGAACTGTGCCGTGCCCGGCCGGGGATTGTCGGTGCCGTCGACCTGCCCCATCAGGTTACGCGGGGTGGCATCGGGGTCGGCGGCACCGGCCGCGGTGCGCTGGAACCCTCGCTGCACCCAGCGGGGCTGGACGTACGCAGCGGCGATGCGACGCAGTTGGCGGGCCGCCGAGTAAGCGACCATCGGGTCCTCCGCGCAGACCTGCACGGCGAGGTCCCCGCCGCCACGGGCCGCGTCGATCCGGTCGCCGGGCAGGGCAGGGATGTCCGCGAGCGGACCGGGAATCCGCGTGTCGAGGCCGGCGCGGCGCAACGCTGACGCGCCGAGCCCGACGGTGACCGTCAAGGCGGCCGGCCCGAGCCCCGCCGTGTCCCGCTCGGCGCCGGCGGTCGGTTCGCCGCGCATCAACACCGCCGAGGCCGACGTCCAGGTCCGCAGCAGCGCGGCGAGGGCGGATCGGACCGCCGTCGGCTCGGTCGAGATCAGGTCGTAGGCGGTGAAGATCAGATGCGCGGGGGCCCGTTCGGCGATCCCGGGCTGGTGACGGCCGTCACCGGCCACGGCGGCCACCGCGGCGCGGCGAGCCGCCTCGACCGGGTTCGGCCGGTCCGGTAGCAGGCGTTGCGTGCCCAGGGCGACCCCCGTGCCGAG
The DNA here is from genome assembly GCF_001756285.1 of Frankia sp. CgMI4. Lineage (NCBI taxonomy): Bacteria > Bacillati > Actinomycetota > Actinomycetes > Frankiales > Frankiaceae > Frankia > Frankia sp. CgMI4. The sequence continues at coordinate 3,700 of NZ_MAQZ01000088.1, read as the reverse complement.
GACGACTCCGCCACCGAGGCCGAGCAGCCCGGCGCCGCCCAGCAGCCGACGGCGGTCCGGCCCCGGCCGTCCGCGCTCGTCGACCGGCGCGGCTCCCGGGCTTCCGGTCGGCACGTCGGTCGGCGCGTCGCCGGTCACGCGTCGCCCCGCAGGAGCAGCGGGAGGTCATGGGCGTAGTCGGCCACCGGGGTGCCGGCGAGGTAGACGACACGCGCCTGGCCCTTCGGCGTGAATGCCAGGACCTGAGCACCGTGGTCCACGGTGTAGCTCCCGTCGGCCTGCCGTCGCGGCGGCTCCAGCGGCACCCCGACGCTGCGCGCGGCGGTGTCGATGGTCTTCACGTCACCGGTCAGGCCGACGAAGGTGTGGTCGAACATGTCCAGCCAGTGGCGGATCACCGGCGGGGTGTCCCGCGCCGGGTCCGAGGTGACGAACACGACGCTCGTCTGCCGGCGCACGGCCGGGGAGACCTGCGTCAACGCGGCGGCGAGATCGGCCATCGTCGTCGGGCAGATGTCCGGGCAGTGGGTGTAGCCGAAGAACAGCAGGGTGAGCCGGCCCGCGGCATGCGGGCGCAGGTCGTAGGGCCGCCCGGCGGTGTCCGTCAGACGCAGGTCCGGCATCGCGATCGGTGCGCCGAGCGTGGTGCCGCGGATCCCCGCGCTCGGTGACGTGGATGCGCCGCGCACCAACGGGCCCGCCGAGGAGCCTCCCGAGGAACAGCTGGAGATCGCTACGAGAGCGACGAGAAGGACGAGGGGGAGGACGGGAACGAGGAATGTCCGGCCGGGAGGAAGGAACGGGCGGTCGGTCCCGGCGGGGGTGGACAGGCCACGGCGGAACCGGGTGGCGCGAGGCGCCGGCATGTAGGGCATGGGAGAACTCCAGACTGGGTACCACCCCGGCGACAYGGTGTGACGCGAACCCGTCACTTTCGGCGATGATTCGGATGAGATACCCCAGGGGATCTCCACCCGGCCCGGCCGGGGCGGAACCGTGCCCGGCGAGATGGGCAAGCGCGGAGAGGGCCACGCATGTGCCGGCGAACACGGTTGTTCGCATCACGCGTGCCCCCGCTCCGGCGGACGCCTCCATGCCGTCAGAGTGTAGGAGCCTTCCCGACCGAATGTTCTACGTGACGTCGAAGATTTGGGTCGAAGATTTTGTCGGCCACCCGCGAAGGCCGGTCAGGTCCAGCCGAGGGCCGAGGCGTCCCGACCGGATATCGCCGCCGGTTCGCCGCCGGCGTCCGCGAAGGCGCGCAACGCGCCGACCAGGCTGCCCCGCACGTCCGGAGCGAGCCGGGCGACGATCGTCGCGATCTCGGCCCGGCGCCGGGCGGTGACCTCGTCGACGAGGCGCCGGCCCGGCCCGGTCAGCTCGACGATGACCTCCCGCCGGTTACGCGGGTTGCCGACTCGGAGGATCAGCCCGGCAACGACGAGCCGGTCGGCCATCCGGGTGGCCGTGGAGGGGTGCACGTCAAGCGACTCGGCGAGCTCCCCGGCGCGTTGCGGTCCACGCCCGGCGAGCACGACGAGCATCCGGAACTGCGGCAGGGTGACATCCTCGCCGACGGCGGCGATCGAGCGGGCCGACACCGCCACCAGCAGCCGGGATGCCGTCAGGACCGCATCGGTGACCTMGTCGACGTCCACGCCCGGCACTCCCGCGGGGTCGGGAACCGAGGGCGGCAGGGCGGAGCCATCCGGCGGGCATGCCATGTCACCGTTTTACCGCGCAACGCGATCTCTACTCGGACCGGATCATGACAAGCACAAAGCAACAGTTGTATGGTGCAAACATGCCGGTGACGTCACGCGGGATCTCCACCCGATGGGCAGCCCGTCCGGAGATCTACCAGCACCGAGCCGGCGCCGTCCTCGCGGCCCTGGCCGTCGTGATCGGCGCGGGGGTCGGGCTCGGCGCGGTCGCCTTCCGCGGGCTGATCAACCTCTTCACAGAGGTGTTCTGCGGCCGGGCGGACTGCTCGGTCGGCGGACGGCTGCCCAACCCCCACATCCCGGACCTGGGTTTCTGGTTCCTGCTGGCCGTCCCGGTGATCGGAGGCTTGGTCTACGGACCGCTCATCCACCGGTTCGCCCGGGAGGCCCGCGGCCACGGAGTCCCCGAAGTGATGTCCGCCGTCGCCGAACGCGACGGCCGCATCTCCCCCCGCGTCTCGGCGGTGAAGTCACTGGCCTCGGCGTTGTGCATCGGTGCCGGAGGGTCGGTCGRCCGGGAAGGCCCGATCGTGCAGATCGGCGCGTCCCTCGGGTCGGCTCTCGGCCAGCTCCTGCGCGTGCCGGGCCGCCGGCTGCCGATCCTCGTCGCCTGCGGCGCCGCCGGCGGCATCGCCGCCACCTTCAACGCCCCCGTCGCCGGCGTCCTGTTCGCCCTGGAGGTGATCCTGCGGACCTTCACCGCCGAGGCCTTCGGCGTCGTCGTGCTGGCCGCCGTCACCGCCAGCGTCATCGGGCGCGCCGCCTTCGGTGACACTCCCTTTCTCAGCCTGCCCACCTTCGCCCTTCACAGCCAGGGCGAATACCCCCTGTTCATCCTGCTCGGCGTGGTGGCCGGCCTAACCGGCGTGCTGTTCACCCGCCTGCTCTATCTCATCGAGGACCTCTGCGACTGGGCCTGGYGCGGCCCCGAATGGCTACGCCCCGCTGTCGGCGGCCTGCTCCTCGGCACCGTCCTGCTCGCCCTGCCCCAGATGTATGGCGTCGGCTACCCGGTCCTCGAACACACCGTTCACGGCGGGTACGCCCTGTGGTTCCTGCTCGTCCTCATCGGCGGGAAGATCGTGGCCACGAGTCTCACCATCGGCATCGGCGGCTCCGGCGGCGTCTTCGCCCCGTCCCTGTTCATCGGCGCGTCCACCGGCGCCGCCTTCGGCACCCTCGCCCACCATATCGCCCCGGGCACCATCGCCCCTGTCGGGGCCTACGCCCTGGTCGGCATGGGTGCCGTCTTCGCCGGCGCGGCCCGCGCGCCCATCACCGCCGTGCTCATCCTGTTCGAGCTCACCGGCGAGTACACGATCATCCTCCCCCTGATGACCGCCGTCGTCGTCGCCACCCTGACCAGCCGGCTCCTGAGCACCGACACCATCTACACCCTGAAGCTGACCCGCCGTGGCGTCGACCTCGACGCCTCCCACGACCTGCGCCGCCTGCGGGCCATCCCGGCCACCGCCGCGATGCGGTCACCGCCCCCGCCGGTCCCGGCCGGCGCGCTCCTCTCCGAGGTCGCCGCCCTGCTCGCCGGCTCGCCGTTCCCCGCCCGCCCCGTCACCGACGGACACGGGCACTACCAGGGGATCATCACCACACCGGCCGTCACCCACGCCCTCGAGACCGACGCCCGGGCCGAGCAGCGCGCCGCTGGCGACCTCGCTGTCCGCCCTCCCGCCCTCACCGTCGACGACAGTGTCGCCACCGCCCTGCATGCGCTCACCGACGACCCCGGCGCCCCGGGCCTGCCCGTGCTCACCAGCGACGGCCATACCGTCGCGGGATGGGTCACCCACCAGTCGGTACTTGCCGCCGTCTACCCGCCGCCGGCCRAAACGGGCGGGACGCGCACCGAACCGGTCCAACGCGTCGACGAACACCGCCTTCAGGGTCAGGTCACTTTTCCCGGTGAGATCACTCATCGCACACGCTCCAGGACACTCGCATAGTTGGCGACCGCCAGG